>CAZQAF010000045.1:0-9107 GCA_964591175.1 uncultured Desulfobacteraceae bacterium
AAGTTTAAATTCCACTGAAGAATTTATCCAGAGTTGTTTTAAGCATCAGAGGAACGGCAATATTTCCTCCTTGCCGATGTTACCACCTCCTTTCTTTTTGACGTTCGGCGTCAAGCGGTGACCATATTAAAACGACCCTTGCACGTCGATAGCGCATGATCGTTCCAACAGCCGAGTGGATCGTTTATTCGATAATTTGAAAGTGATTCGGTGGGTCGTTTTTCTTTCCATCTTATTCGGAAAGCGCAATGATCTTGCATCACCTCCTCCAGGTAATAAAATTAGAATAGATGAAACATTGAAAAAATGAACTATGAAATAGGATTGAATTCTATTTCGTGAATGCAGCAATTGAGCTGGGTTAATCTTAAAAAATCGACAAGTGAATTTGATTCAGTGTAGTGTTTTTTTTAAAATTCTAAAAGAATTTTGTCAAGAGTAAAAAATGAATTTTATTCAAAAAATCCCGAAAATTTTCGCCTTAGCCCTGGATGTCAAGGATTTATGCATTTTCTTCTTTGAAATACTTCTTGTCCGAACCGGGATCGAAAAGAGAGGTCCAAATATTTTTTTGATCCCTTTGAAGATCGCCAAAAATACAACATGTGGGATATGAAACATAGCGAAATACTTTATAAGGTAATTGCTAAGAAATCAGATACGCACAGAAATGGTACATGTTTCATCAACGGTGTACCGGACAAAAATGCTTAAATAACCAATGCTTTTTTTACCTTGCAATTTGTTTTCGGATATCTTATACGCAAATGTTTGAGAGCTTTTACAAGGATGTAGGTGTCCCTTTTGGCCGTTAGGCTTATAAATAAGGTTTCAATAAATCCCAACATTTTTTGGAAAGGAGGTGAATGTTAAAAATTAGCCGGACTTAAAGCTCGAACGTCTGCCGGGTATTTCAAACTTAAATTTGCAGACGATAAACGGGAAACATCCCCGGCTGTGGAAAAATAGGCATGTTACACTAATCAGACAACAATCAAATTAGGGGAGGTTTATGCTATGGGTAAAATACCGGAAAATATGCTGCCACCAAAAGAGTTGTGGCCGGAATATGTAGTTCCTGAAGAGTTCGCAGATACTCCGGATGAATTGAATCTTGCTGACTTTTTGCTCGACCGCCATGTTCGTGAAGGCAGAGGCGGCAATCCCGCCATTAAATTCATGGACCAGGTTGTCACCTATGCCCAGCTCCAGGAGATGGTGAACAAGTTTGGCAACAGCCTCAAAGATGCGGGGGTTGAATCCCAGGATCGTGTCGGCATTCGTCTGGTGAACTCAATTCAAGCCATGGTGGCGATCTTTGCCATTGAAAAAATCGGCGCCATACCGGTACCGACATCGCCGCTGTGGTCCGGTGAAGAGGTGGCGTTCGTTGCCAATAATGCCGAAATGAAATTTTTTATCGTCAACGCCCCGCTGATGCCTCCGGTGGAGCAGGCCAAACCCAATTTCAAGTTCGGTACCAAAGTTATCACCATCGGCGGGAAAGCCGATGAAGTAAAGGCCGCCGGAAACATGGTCTATGAAGAGATGCTGGCGGCAGGTTCCGCTGACCTGAAAGCCACCATGCTAAAGGGTGGCGACATCGGAATTATGCTCTATACATCCGGCACCACCGGCATGCCCAAAGGCTGTGTCCATTTTGTCCGTCCGGTGGTTATCGAAACCAAATTGGTCAACAAGCATGTATACAAAATGAAACCCGGAGATTGTCTGGGCGGAGCGGCGCCGGTCTCTTTTGCCGCCGGGTTCGGCACCTTTACTTTGATGCCTTTTGAGGGCGGTGCAGCCATCTCTCTGATTCCAAAGTTCACACCGACGGATATGATGGAACTGATCCAAAAGCACAAAATCACCATTCTTACCGGTCTGCCCACAGCCTACAGAGGGTTGATGAAGTTCCCCAAATTCAAGGACTATGACGTCAGCTCCATCCGTATGTATACTTCCGGCGGAGATGCTCTAGGTGCCGAGACACTGGAAGCCTGGCAAAATCTGACCGGACAACCCATCTGGGAAGGTCTGGGCGGCACCGAAATGCTTCATCTGGTAACCTCCAACACCATGAACGCCGAACCAATGCCCAACTCCATCGGCAAAGCCCTGCCCGGGGTAAAAGTTCGGGTCGTCGATCCCGAATGGAATGACTGCAAGCCGGATCAAGTCGGCAGCATGGTTCTCAAAGGCCCCTCGGGAAGTCTGTACTGGAAACCTTACGAAGATAATGAGAAACTCATCAGATCCCAGAAAAAAGGCGTGGTCAACGGCTGGAATCAGATGGGGGATGCCGTATACATGAAAGCGGACGGTAACATCTTCTTTGTATCCCGCGAAGACGACATGATCAAGAGCTCCGGATACCGTATCGGTCCGGCCGAAGTGGAAGAGGCCATCGAAAAACATCCGGCCGTTGCCGAGGCCGGTGTCGTGGGGGTTCCCGATCCTGAAAAAGGCCAGATTACCAAAGCCTTTGTGGTTTTGAAAGAAGGACATGAAGGGAGCGATGAATTTTTCGAAGAACTCAAAACATTCTTGAAAGAACACATTGCCATTTACAAACTCCCCAGAGCCATTGAGTTCCGGACTGAACTGCCGCGTACACCCACCGGCAAGCTGTTGCGCCGTCATTTGAGACCCCCGAAATAAACGGCGGCCTGTAAAATAAACCGATGAAACAAAACCCCTCCCATGCTTCGGCATGAGAGGGGTTTTTTATTTATTGCAATGTGTTATCCTGATACAAGGCGATTTCGAGATTTAATAAATCTCTTTACATACAGGTTATTTTGACATAAACATAAGTTTGTTTTTTCCTGCAGCAGCGGGATGAGCAAATTGAACGAACCTGCACCTAATGGAGGAAAAACCATGGAACAAACCGCGTCCGTTTCGTTAAAATCAGTGGATCGCATTGAAGTTACCACGTTAATGGACAATTACGTGGATCTGTTGCTGCCGAGCACCGATACAATAATCCGCCCCCCTCTGGCCAAGGAAGGCAAAATAAATCCCGGCACTTTGCTGGCGGAGCATGGTTTGTCGCTGCTGGTTACTGTTTTTCAAAATGGGCAAAAGCACACCGTTCTCTTTGATACGGGATACACCAAGGTCGGCGTACTCCACAATATGGAGCAACTTGGACTAAATATCGAAGAGATAGAGGCCATTGTCCTGAGCCACGGACATATGGACCACACCGGATCACTTTATAATATTCTTGAAAAAATACCGGGTACGATTCCGCTGGTGCTTCATCCGGGCGCCTTTCAATATCCCCGTTATACACGCACCCCGGACGGCAGCAAACGCCTATTCCCTCAAACCTTGGTTAAGAAGGATCTTGAGCAAAAAAATGTTGAAATCGCGGAAAGCAAATCGCCCATCACCATCGCCGACGATATGATCATGGTCACCGGAGAGGTGGAACGAATCACGCAATTTGAAAAAGGAATGCCCAATGCCTTGGTGGAGAGAGACGGAGAATTGGTATTCGATCCATTTATCGACGATCAGGCCATTGTGGTTAAACTCAACGATAAAGGACTGGTGGTGGTTTCCGGATGCGCCCATGCCGGGATTATCAACACATTGATGTTTGCACAAAAAACCACCGGAGAGCAAAAGATTCATGCGGTTATGGGAGGATTTCACCTGTCTGGCCCGTTTTTCGAGAAATTCCATGATCCGACCGTCGAGGCGTTGAAAAAAATCGATCCGGATGTGCTGATGCCCATGCACTGTACCGGCTGGAAGGCGATACGGCGGTTTCAAAAAGAGTTCCCCGAAAGCTTTGTGCTCAACAGCGTAGGATCCAAGGTGCTGCTTTCATAATAGAGTGGGATCAGAGATCAGGTGTCGGGGATCAGGGGATAGATTCACGGGGTCGTGGTTGAAAGAATGAAAGAAAAGATTATGACCACCATTTTGAAAAACCACCATGGTTTTTTTGTATTCCTTATCAGAAGCTTTTTTATCATAATCTGTATATCATTACTTGTTTTCCGGATTGGAACAAGTTTCGCCGCCGTCATTAAAATCGGTGAAATCAATCCGCTTTCCGGCAGATTTGCCAAAAACGGCATTGAAATTCATCAAGGGATCGAGGTCGCCATCGCCGAAGTCAACGCAAAAGGCGGCATCGGAGGCGCAACACTTAAGCTTGTTACAAGGGATGACCAGAGCCGTCCGGATGTGACCATCTCCAGGGCCGAAGAATTGTGTTCCTGGGAAAAGGTGGCAGCACTTACCGGCGGGTATGTAGATTCACTGGTGGGACCCATCGCCGCAGTCAGCCAGAGATACAAGACGCCCTATGTCGCCAGCGCCAGCCTCCAAAAGGAACTTGCAGCGCAAAAAAATCCTTACTTTTTCAGAGTTTCAAGACTTCAAGGTTTTGTCGAACCGCTCTGTGAATTTATAACCAAACGTTTCAAAGGCCGGCGTCTGGCCGTTCTTTACGCCGCCACCCCGGGCTCCACCGAACTGGCGCAAGATTTAAAACGATGCCTTAAAAATCGGGGGTTAACGGTCCGGCTGATGGAGAAATTCCGTCCCGGTACACCCGATTTTACGCCGCTGATTGCCAAGCTGGCGGGCATGAAAATCGACGTGATCGTTTCCGGCGGTTTTACGCCGGATCATCTCCTCTTTATTCGACAGCTCAAAGAAAACAAAATAACCCCCAAGGCATATATCGGTCCGTTCGGCATCGCATATGAGAGCTTTATTTCCGCCCTGGGAAATGACGCCGACTATCTCTACAGTACCTGCGCCTGGAATCCGGGCATTACGACGCCGGGTACGGAGAAAGCCTCTGCATCTTTTGTCAATGATTTTCAAAAAACATTCCATCGCCAACCGAACACCACGAACATGCACGGATACACATCCGCCAGGGTGATAATTGCCGCGATGCAAAAAGTGTTAGATAACCGCCGGGCCTTAAACGGCGAAAATATACGGCAAGCGCTGTCCAAACTGGATGTGGCGCTTCCCATGGAGCACCTTTCCTTCGATCCCAACGGCGATCCCATAAATTATCGCCACGTGATCGTACAGATTCAACAAGGAAAGCTCGTTGTTGTCTACCCGCCGGATCGCGCCTCGGGACGCGACATCTATCCAATGCCCACTTGGGAACAGAGAAACTAACCGATGTGGTCAACAATTGTTGTTTCCAGCCTCTCGTTGGGTTCCTTTTACACGCTCGTCGCTTTGGGTTTTGCATTGATTTTCGGAGTGACCCGAAACTTCAATCTGGCCCATGGCGAATTGGTGGTGCTGTCCGGCTACGTGTCATACTGGCTGTGGAAAATATGGGCGTTTCCTTTTTTACTGACATTTCCGGCGGCCATCCTGATATCACTTGTGATCTGCCTGGGGCTTGAGCGCCTTTTTGCGCATTTGTATGCGCCTCTGGAGCTGAATTCCATTGTACTGAGTTTCGGGGTAGCCGTCGTTATTCAAAACAGCATGCTTTTCTTTTTTTCCGGCGATTACCGGCTGATACGAATTCCGGTTTTGAGCCGCGGGTTTCACCTTTCCGGATTTTATATCAGTTACACCCAGATGACGTTGCTGGGTTCATCTCTGATCATCCTTTTTTTGCTTTACATACTGATGTATCGGACCTATCTGGGCAAAGCCATGAGGGCCACTATCCAGGATAAAGATGCCGCGGCCCTGGCGGGCATCAACGTATCGGCCATGGGCACACTTGCTTTTTGCATCGGCGCCGTCCTGATCGGGCTGGCCGGTCCGCTATACGGCTGCATTCATTACCTGTATCCGTCCTCCGGCCAGGAGGCCACACTGGTGGCCGTCACCATTACCATTTTTGCCGGTGTCGGTCGTCTCAGCGGCATTATCCTTGCCGGATGGATTTTGGGTTTGGCGGAATCTTTCACGGTGGTTTTGTTAGGCGTCAGTTGGCGCGAGATGGTGAGTGCCGTTTTACTTCTTACCCTCTTGTATTTCAGACCGCACGGTATCCTGGGACATGGAGAAAGATGAAACAAAAAGTATGGCCCAATGGACCAGACTTTGATTAACCCTGAGAAGAATGGCTTTGCGCTGAGTTTATCGGATGATTGAAATTACAAATATCAAATCACAAATGCCAAACAAATCGCAATGACCGAAATTCGAAAATACACACAATATCTTGATATAGCGAGTTTTGGTCATTGAAAATTTGAATTTGAGATGTGTTTGTAATTTGGTGCTTGAGATTTGTGATTTTTAACACAAAATTCCAAGAAAGAACCATTTGGCTCAGCATACTATATTTTCAATTTAAATGAATTTACCGCCTGAAAAAAACAAATTCAATGGATCAAAGACTTATTGGATCGGTCTTTTGCTGGGATTTTTGCTGTTTTTGGCACTGCCCTTTCTGGTTCACTCCAACCGCTATATCCTTCAGGTCTTTACCCATGCCCTGCTGCTGGCCACTTTGGCACTGGCGTGGAATCTTTTAGGTGCCAGCGGTTCGATTTCCTTAGGCCATGCCGCGTTTTTTGGGGCCGGCGCCTATGCCTCTGCCTTGCTCGGCCTCAATCTGGGGTTGTCCTCCTGGGTCACCATTCCATTGGCCGGTTTGATCGCAACGGGATTGGGACTGATAATGGGATTGATTTGCCTGCGCTTAAGAGGCGCTTATTTTGCCCTTGCGACCCTCGCTTTTGTCGAGATTCCCTGGGTGATAACCGACAACTGGGATTCATTGACCCGGGGATCTCTCGGGCTGGTCGGCATATCCGGCCTTCCATCAATTCGCATCCACGGTTTTCATATCGATTTCGGATCCAGCATCGTTGTTTCATATTATCTTATATTTGTTTATTTTTTGATACTCTTGGGTCTGGTCGCTTTTGTGTATCGATCCAACATCGGCCTGGCATTGCAGGCGATTCGGGAAGAAGAAACTGCCGCGGAAGCTGTCGGCATCCATGTCAACGGATATCGAATGTTGTCTCTTTTGATGAGCGCTTTTTTTACCGGTGTGAGCGGCGCATGTTATGCACATCTTGTCCGTTATATCGAACCCGGATTGGTCTATGGACTTCATTTTTCCGCCGTTCCCATGATTTTTGCCATTTGCGGGGGACGCTTTACGATTCTCGGACCTGCTGTTGCGGCCATGGTGCTTTATCCAATGGATCAGTTTGTTTTTCATCCCCTTCTTCCGGCGGGCCACGAGTTTCTTTACGGAGCGGTGTTGATTTTGGCGGTGCTTTTTATGCCCAATGGATTTTGGGGGAAATTGCGAAACGCATCATGATACTGTTACAGTTAAAATCATTAAATAAGACATTTAACCATTTTTATGCCCTCACCGATATTGATTTTTCTGTCAGCGAAGGAGAAATCGTCGGTTTGGTGGGTCCAAACGGCGCCGGTAAAACCACGCTGTTTAATTTGATCTCAGGCCGATACAAGCCCAGCAGCGGCAATATTTTATTTAAAGACATCGATATTACAACTCTTAAACCCCATGCGATCTGTCGCCTGGGCATCAGCAGAACATTTCAATCTTCACGCCCGTTTTCCGGAATGAGCGTTTTGCAAAATGTAATGGTTGGACACGTTTTCGGCAAAGGATCTTCTCTTCACAGCCGTCCGGAAGACCGACAAGCGGCAAAAGAGCTTTTGGATATCGTCGGCATCGCCCACAAAGCCAGCACGCCCGCCGGCCGGCTGACGCTCAGTGAACAGCGGCGCCTCGATTTGGCCAGGGCGCTGGCGACCCGCCCGAAGCTCCTTCTCTTGGATGAAGTGGCGGCGGGTTTCAGCCCGGTGTTGGTCAAACAGGCCGTCGAACTGATCAACAGGGTTCGAAAAAGAGGGGTGACCCTACTTATCATCGACCATTTTTTAAGCTTGAGTTTAAAGGTCTCCGACCGGTTGCTGGCACTTGACCACGGAGAGAAAATCGCAGAAGGTCCTCCCCATGTGGTCATGAAAAACCCGGAGGTTCTCCGGGCATACCTGGGACTGCGGCACGCGGATGAAAGAGATTAAAGGTGAACCATGGAGATTTTAAAGCCGCTATTAAAAATTTGTAACGTAAATGTTCAATATGACGGCATTCCGGCGCTGAAAAAGATCAATCTAACGATATGCGCCAATCAGATCGTTTCCGTTGTCGGACCCAACGGATCCGGAAAGACCACTTTAATGAAGGCCGTCGCTGGAATTCTTCGTCCCATTGAAGGCATAATTCATTATCAGCATGAAATGATACAATCGCTACCCGTCTACGAGATCGTTCGTCGCGGGCTTGGTTATGTGCCGGAAGGAATGAATGTTTTTCCTTTTATGAGTGTGATGGAAAACCTGGACGTCGGCGCTTACGTTGCCAGAGCACGAAAAAAGGAGCGGCTTTCCTTTGTGTTCGAAATATTTCCGGCGCTGGCCGATAATCGGCGAAAAATGGCCGGAACCTTGAGTGGCGGCCAAAAAAGAATGCTCACCATTGCCAGAGGTTTGATGAGCGGTCCGAAGCTTCTTCTTTTAGACGATCCTTTCTTGGGACTGGCCCCAAAAGATGTCAATCGGCTGTGCAATACCCTGAAACAAATTCGGCGTCACGGCATTACGCTTTTTTTGGCAGGCCAGCATGTTCGTCGAATTTTACGGGTGGCGACCAAAGCGTTTCTCATCGAAGAAGGAAAAATTACACTTGCCGGGACCGGGGATCAACTGCTGGGGCACCCCCATCTTCGAGAAACCCTTTTCGGGATTGTTGCGGAATCGGGTTTTGAAATTCCCTAAACATCCCCTCTCCCCATTGAAAAAAATGGCGCCAAGACGACGGCGAACGTCTGCATGTTCTATAAAATCAAACGGCTTCAAGATAAAATGTTTATTGACTTAATCCATTGATTTGGAATATTATTTATTCAGAACCTATCTCAAAATTAGGATTTTCGGTCAAGATCTCCCGCCGAAGGTCGGCGGGACAAGAACGCGAGACCGAGGATCAACCCGCAGGCATACTCAAGTATGTCGAGGATTTGAGACGAGGACTCAACGCCGATATCGGCCGAAAAGACTTTTTTGAGATGAATTCTAGTGATTTCCCTTCG
>CAZQAF010000045.1:9207-30436 GCA_964591175.1 uncultured Desulfobacteraceae bacterium
CGCCGATATCGGCCGAAAAGACTTTTTTGAGATGAATTCTAGTGATTTCCCTTCGACTTTGTTTCGCCGGCAAGTGATGCCCATGAAGGACATTAAAGCGTGATGGGATCATGGGGAGCATCTGCCGGCGAAAGTATTTTTGCGGTCTCATTTTTTTCAGAAATTCATATTATGATGGAGGTTGACCGATGACTCAGGAACTTAAACCAGGCATCACCCATAAGATGGAACGAGAAACCACCGAAGACATGTCCGCCCAAAAAGTCTTTCCCCATGTTCCGAACGTATATGCCACGAGAGCCATGGTGGGACACATCGAGGAAGTCTGCTCGGAAATGGTGTTTCCCTATCTCAAAGAGGGCCAGCAAACCGTGGGTACCGGTATGACATTCAAACACATGGCGGCAACACCCCTGGGAATGAAGGTCCGTTACAATGCAACGCTAACGAAAGTTGACGGACCCAAACTGGCTTTTGAAGTGGAAGGCTTCGACGAAGTCGACAAGATCGGTGAGGCCACTCATTATCGCTTCATCATCAACGCTGAAAAATTCAACCGCCAAGTCGAGAAAAAGGCGGAAAAAGCATCGTAAACATAAATTCTTCCGGAAGGGGGTTTAAGCATGGCGATGCCGGATCAGATACGCCGATTGGACGCATTTCTCAACCCCAAAAGTTTAGCCGTGATCGGTGCTTCGACCAGCCCGGATAAACTCGGCCATGAAATTCTGAAAAACATCCTTGACGGCGGTTTTAAAGGCCCTGTTTATCCGATTAATCCAAAGGCCGATGTCATCCTCGATCTTCCCTGTCACAAGAGCGTTAAAGATATTTCAGAAGCGCCGGATTTGGCGGTGATCATTATTCCCGCCCGGTTTGTGTCCCAAGCCATTCAGGAATGCGGCCTGGCCGGCATCAAGGGCGCCGTGATCATTACCGGCGGCTTTAGTGAGGCCGGTGATGAAGGTGAAGTTTTTCAAAACCAGGTAATCGAGGCTGCACAAAAATACGGCATTCGTATTATCGGACCCAATTGTCAGGGCGTTAACAACCCCCATCATCTTCTGTGTGCATCCTGGCCGCTTTTGACCTGCCGGGGAAAGATAGCGCTGATTTCTCAAAGCGGCACCGTGGGCGCAGCCATGATGGACTGGTTGTCCGAAGACAAATTGGGCACCTCGGGTTTTGTGAGTATGGGAAACCGGGCGGATGTGGATGAAGCGGACCTTATCGCCTATTTCAACCATGATGAAAACACCCAGGTCATCGCCGCTTACATCGAAGGCATAAAACGCCCCCGTCAATTTATCCAAGCCGTAAAAGAACTTCAAAAACCGCTGGTCGTTCTCAAGTCCGGCCGAACTCCCAAGGGGAAAGTGGCGGCAGAATCCCACACCAAAGCCCTGGCCGGTGCGGACGCCATCTATGATGCCCTTTTTGCGGAACACAACATCTGCCGGGCGTATACCATGGAAGAATTTTATGATTTTTCGAAAGCGCTGGCGTATCTGAAACCGCCGGAAGGGAACCGAATTCTTTTTATCACCACATCCGGCGGCGCAGCGATTCTCGCCACGGATCAGGCCGAACAGGAAGGTCTTGATGTCTCTCCTTTGCCGAAGGCGGTTATTGAAGCGGTTTCACCGCTGATTCCGGCACATGCCATCAAGTCAAATCCCATCGATCTTACGGGTGACGCCGACGCCAAGATGTTCGGCGATGTTATCGAGGTCACCCGGCAGCATTATGACACCCTGGGAATCATATTCGGCGATCCGGTGGAAGACGCTTCCCGCGTGGTCACACCCGGAGCCAATGAGTTGATCATTTTCCTGGGAGGAGCGGATGTCGAACGCGTCGAAAGAGAGCGAATGCATCTAAAAGGAATCCCTGTCTTCCCGACCCCCGAACGGGGGATAAAAGCACTGGCCCGGGTTCTCGATCGCAGGATGCTGACGGCGCCTCAAAAACCCACGCTCATGGCGCCGGCATTTGGACGACAATTGCCGCTTAATGAAGCATTCGAACGGGTTGCCGGCCAAGGACTCCCTTGCACGAAGTTTGCGCTGGCGAACACGAAAGCCGATGCCGTTAAAGCAGCAAAAGCACAGGGATTTCCGGTAGCGCTTAAGATCTGTTCTCCGGATATCCTTCATAAAAGCGATGTCGGCGGCGTGAAACTGAATCTGGGTTCTGATGAATCCGTCGAAATAGCCTATGACGAACTGCTGGCAACCGTGCAAAAAAACAGCCCGCAGGCTTATGTGAATGGGGTGCTGGTTAGCCGGATGGCGCCGGCCGGTCTGGAAGTGATCATCGGAATGAACCGGGATCCGCAATTCGGTCCGGTTATCCTCTTCGGCCTCGGCGGCGTCATGGTAGAAATCTTCCAGGATGTGAGCCTCAGACTTTTACCCTTAACCCGTAAAGAGGCGCTGTCCATGATACGGCAAATTAAAGGTTATGGACTCATTGCCGGCTATCGCGGCCGGCCGGCGGTGGATGAGCAGGCCCTTGCGGATTGTTTGACGGCGGTCGCACAAATGGCTCAAACCCATCCGTCTGTTGTCGAGATCGATCTGAACCCGGTTTTTGCCTACCCCGACGGAATATTGGTGGCCGACGCAAGAATTATCGAACAAAAAGGATAAACTCCCTGATGGCATCCATTGACCAACTGGCGCTGCAACTCAAAAACAAGTATCCCATGCTGCAGTATTTCACCGACAGAAACTTTGGCGTTGAAATCGAATTTTTCGGACTGAATTATCTCATCACGCCGGTAGACGACAATATTATCAAACCCTATTGCATTTCATCCCGCGCCAAAGACGGAAGACATATCCAGCAGCTTTATGAAGATTACAAAATTCCCGTTGGTTCTGACAGAGAATCGTGGCACTTTGAAAAAGATACATCCGTCAGGGGTAAATGCCACACCCAACACGGCGCCGAGCTGACCAGCCCGATACTCAGCGGTATCCAAGGTCTTGTTCAAGTGTATAATGCGTTAGGATTTCTCAATAATATCGGAGGAGTGGCTATTGATGAAAGCTGCGGTTTTCATGTTCATCACGGTGTGGATCCGAAGGTGTTTACGTGCAAACAGCTTCAACAGCTTGTCCAGATTATCCATCCTATAGAAAAATACTTTTACATTCTCATCCCCGGGAATCGGGAGCATGCAGAGACCTGCCGTCCCATGGAATTCAACGTGGCGTCGTTTCTTGAGGTTTGCGACGGTGAAACAGAAGAAGGAATCTGCCGCAGGATCAAAGAACTGTGGTATTCCCCGGAAAACCGATATGAAGTGGAAGCGGCGAGATACCCGCGCTATGACAAAACACGATATCACGGTCTGAATCTCCACTCATACTGGTTTCGGTCCACCATCGAATTTCGTTACCATTCAGCGGTGCTGCAAAACATCGATGAAGCCATGCAGTGGATTATTTTTACCCAGTTCCTCATTGAAATGAGTCAGGGATTTGTCCCGACCATCAACTATTATCCCGAAACAAACAAATGGCTCCAAACCATCTATATCATCTACCACCACTTAGGATACGGAGATCTCATTAAAAAGATCGCCAATTAATGTCCTTCCGGAAAAGGCATCTTCCCCGATGAAGAACTCGGGATGTTCCATCGGCCCTGGCCGGCGTTCTCACTATTTTGCAATCCTCGACGTAGCGCTGCTACGCCTGTCGAAGATCCCGTCGTCTTTTCGGGGCGGTTACAAAATAGCTGCGGCGATCGCTTCTTTGGCAACACTCATAAATCCCTGTGGAAATGTTCCCAGCAGAAGAATGACGGCAATAAAAAAGATCCCGAGAATTGATGTGGACAATTTGAGATTAAGGGGAGAAACCTGGGACTCGACACTCGTATAGGCAGCCCTGACCATTTTCAAATAATAAAATATGGCAATACCGGTATTGATCACCGCCAGAATAATCAGTCCGTACATGCCCTTTTTAATGGCGGCGGTAAAGAGAAACAGCTTTCCGGTAAACCCGATGGTCGGCGGTATGCCGGCCAGACCAAAAGCCCCCACGGCCAGCGTCAGCGCCAAAAGGGGCGAACGTTTATATAAACCGCTCAAATCGGCAAAGGTAATATTTTCCCCTTGGGGCGCAAGGTTGTAGATAACAAAAAAGCAGGCCAGATTCATCAGCAAATAACCCACGATGTAATACACACCGGAAAGATATCCAAATTCGGTGGCGCAAAGGAGGCCGACCATGACATAACCGGCATGGGCAATACTCGAGTATGCCAAAAGACGCTTGATATCGTTCTGCACCAGGGCTGCTAAGTTCCCAAAGGTCATGGAAAGCACGGCAAAAGCCATCAGAACCCATGTGAACTGGACGGCATCCACACCGGCCAGGGAGATCAGTCGGATCAGCAATGCCACCGCACCCACTTTGGGAAGGGTTGCGACAAAACCGGATGTTTCGTTGGCGGCGCCCTCGTAGACGTCCGGCGCCCAAAAATGCATGGGGAAAAGGGCCAGTTTGTAGAAGAAACCGCTAAGGAGCATGACAAGGCCGACGAGCATCAGAGGTTGCTTCAGGATAACGCCCGGTATGATTTTTACGAGATCGGCCAGATAGGTGGTGTGCGTCATTCCAAAAATATAGCTGATGCCGTAAAGAGAAATCCCGGAGGCAGCGGCTCCGAAAAGCGCGTACTTGATGCCCGCTTCCATCTGATGGCGGTAGGCGCCTTTTTTCCGGAACGGAATGATGATAAACAGCGCAAATGAATGAATTTCAAGACAAAGGATAATCGTTATCAGCTCCACGGCGCTGCTCATGACCATCAGACCGAACGCACTCAAGGTCAAAAAAAGAAAGTACTCCGGTTGAAGGACGTCGTCGATGCCGTAAAGCCCGTTCCCCAGATAGATGACGATAAAAAGCCCGAAGGCGATGATGACTTTGAATATCTGGGAAAAAACATCCACACGGTATGCATTGAAAAACAAAGATCCCTGCATTCCATATGAATAGAGGGATATCAGAACGGCCATGCCGGAGAACAGGATCCCCAGCCCCTGCAGGCGAGCCCCTTTGATTTTCCCTAAAGAAGCGAAAAAGAAAACCACAGCCGTTAACAGCAATGCCAGTTCAGGTAAAAACAGTGTCATGAAATTCAATCCATTCTATTTAAAGGCGATCAGATGCCTGATCGACTCTCCCACCCCGTTCAGCAGCGCATGGTATTCGCCGTGCCCCGCCGGCATAACTTTCCTGCCGTCCTCCAACTGCTGGAGAAGGTGGAGGGTGCTGGTGTCCATAATTTTTAAAAAGGGGCCGGGATTCAATCCGATCCAGAAAACAAAGATCGCCAGAAACGCCAGTGTCCCCGTTTCTCTGAAATTCAGATCAGGCAGATGCGATTTTTCGCCATGGTGCATATGACCGTCCGAATCCGCCCATACCATCTTTTGTACCAGTCTCAGCATATAAGCGGCCGCCAATATCGCGCCGATAACGGCGAGCCCCCCGACAAGTTTGTATTTGGAGAATGAGGCCATCAGGACAAGGAACTCTCCCACAAAACTGTTGGTCCCGGGAAATGCCAAAGACGATAGAGAAAAAATCACCAGAAAGGTGACATAAATCGGCATGATCATCCCCAGCGCGCTGTTGTCCGAAATCTCACGGCTGTGGGTCCGCTCATAGATGATGCCTACGCAGATAAAAAGCGCCCCCGTGGTCACACCGTGATTCAACATCTGCAATATGGCACCCTTGATGCCGACACTATTTAAAAGAAATATCCCCAGTGTGACAAAACCCATATGGCCCACGCTGGAGTAGGCAATCAACCGCTTGACATCGTTTTGTCCGAGGGCGAGGTATCCGCCGAAAATGATGGACATAATGGAAATCGCGATCAGATAAGGCATACAGTACATCGTTGCGGCCGGCGCAATGGGAAGGCAAAACCGCAAGAACCCGTAGCCGCCCATTTTCAGCAAAATGCTGGCCAGAATAACACTCCCAGCCGTGGGCGCCTCCACATGGGCGGCAGGAAGCCATGTGTGAACGGGCCACATGGGCACCTTTATGGCAAATGCCAGGGTAAAGGCCCAAAAGATCCACATCTGGTAGCTGAAGCTGAACTGGTGCGCCATTAATTCCGGAATAAAAAAGGTGCCGGTGGTGACATACATCGCGATGATGGCCACAAAGAGAAATATGCTTCCGATGAGGGTGTAGAGAAAGAATTTGATGGATGCATAGTCCTTTCGAGGACCGCCCCAGACGGCAATGATCAGGTACATGGGAACCAGCATCGCTTCCCAGAAAATAAAGAAAAGAACGGTATTCAGACTGACGAAAACGCCCACCATGGCGGCTTCCATAATCAGCAGCACACAGATGAATTCTTTGAATCGTTCCTTGATGTAGGTCCATGAACACAGAATGCAAAGGGGCATCACCAAAGTGGTGAGCAGTACGAGAAGAACGCTGATACCGTCCACGCCCAGAACATAGTTGATCTTGGCAAAAGGAATCCAATTTCTGAATTCGGCGAATTGATATTTGGCTGTCGTGAGATCAAAATCCGAATACAGGGGTAAAGAGAGGACCGCGGTCGTCAGTGTCACCACCAATCCCCAAATTTTCAAGTATTTGTCACCCCGAATAAAAAGCGTGATCAGTGATCCAAACAGCGGAACAGCCACAAGAACCGTCAGTATCGGGTAATTCAACGAATTATAGATCAAATATTGTTCCATATATGAGGCGTCCTAACACATATTTTTGCTAAATAAGCACCACCAGTATCAGAATAATGAACGTCAGCGCCACGGCAGCACCGATATAATGCTGAATCTTTCCGGTCATCAGAGATCTCAGACGGTTGCCGCCTTCAACCACCCCTTTTGCGGAACCGTCAACGGTCCAGTCGATCCCCTCCCAGTCAAACCATGAAAAAGCCTTTGCCAGGGCCATCGTGGCTCTCATACCGATATTGCGGTATACATCGTTGACCCAGTCGTTGGTCGGAACCACCCGCCGGGAGGCAAATCCTAAAAATGCCCTGGCACCCTTTCGATAGAACCAATCCACGTCCAGGTTGATTTTGGGTTCGGGTTTGAGCTTTTTAACCATGATAAAAAAGCCCAGGCCCGTGAATCCCAAAAGTTGCAGGGTCTCGGACAAATGATAGGTATTGTACGGATGCCAATACACCGGGTAGGGGAGCATCTTGTAAAGATAGTCCGGAAAAATACCCAGAAAAAAACATAAAAATGCCGCGATGGCCATCCCCAGGTTCATATTCCACGGTGCATCCTTGGCTTCGACACCGGAATCTTTTCCGAACCATATAAAGTACGGGAGTTTGATGCCCACGGAAAGGAACGTTCCCACCGCAGCCAGATCCATCATGAGCATCAGGACGGGGTGATGGCTTACACCCGCCGCGGCAATGATCATCGACTTGCTGATAAAACCGCTGGTGAGGGGGAATCCTGAAATGGATATGCCGCCGATCACCGTAAAGACCATGGCCCAGGGCATCCGTTTATACAATCCGCCAAGCTCGTTGAGTTTCGATTTTCCGGTCATTTCCAGCACGGCGCCGGCACCCATAAAGAGAAGCCCCTTGTAAATAATGTGGGCATACGCATGGGCAACGGCCCCGTTGACGGCCATGGCCGTACCGATGCCGATGCCGCAAACCATGTACCCAACCTGGGAGACAATATGATAGGCCAGGATTCTCCGCGCATCGTTTTCCACCACAGCGTATCCGACACCGTAAACGGTCATGATGGCGCCCAAAATGGCCAGGGCCTCAAACCCGGGAAACCCCCGGGCCAAAACATAAACGGCGGTCTTGGTCGTAAAGGCGCACATGAAGACCGCACCGGTGACAGATGCTTCCGGATATGCATCCGGAAGCCAGGCATGAATCGGCGGAACCGCAGCATTGAGCATAAAACCGATCATGATGAGATAATCGGCAAAAGTGGCGCCGTTTGTCGCAATCTGCACAAAGCTCAGATCATGGATATTCTGATATCTGAGAAAAATGCCGGCAAGCAGGACCAGCCCGCCGGTCGTATGAACCAAAATATATCTGAATCCGGCTTCGATGGATTGTCTTTTTTTCCGGTACCAGATCAGAAAGACCGATGAAAACGCCATCATCTCCCAGAAAATATACAGGGTCAGGTAATCGCCGCAAAGGGTCACTCCCAATGACCCACCCACGTAAAGAAATGCCGCAATATGCTGACCGGTCTCTTTGACATGAAGCCCGTAAATGCAGCCGATAAACGCCATGATCGTAAAAACGTGCAAAAATACCCGGGTCAGGCGATCCACTCTTCCGAACACCAGGTCAAACCCCAGGTAAGACACATGGCCGAAGCTGTCCGGCAGCCAGTGAATCAGCGTGAAAGCAATGAGAGGGATACCGATGAGGACCGCTTTTCTCAGTTTATCCTTTTTCTCCAAAAAAGGCAGTAGAACGGCACCCCCGAGAAACCATGTGGTGGGATGAATAAGGACCGTGCTACTTATCATAATAGTCTTCCTTTTTCATAAGCCAGACATGGGACAAACCTTTGCATACAATGATCATGCCGAGACATCCGATAATACCGAACAAGGACCAGAAACCGATAATGGCATCGCCGAAAAAATGCATTTCATGCCGTTTCACATATAAATCGAACACCACGGTGAGGATCAAAAAAACGAAAAAGATCCGTTTCAGCATGACGGAATGTTCGTTGAGATAGTTGAGGAGTCGCACCATTATCTCACCACCATTAAATTGATTATTTTAAGAAAAAGATCCGGATATATCCCGAACAGCACCGAGGCCACGGCTGTAAAAAACAGCGGAATCACCATAAACATAATTAGCGGAGAACCCTCTAGGAAACCGGGAGACGTGTTGTCCCCGGGATTCGGCTTTCCGAAAAACGATGTATAGACCACCGGCACGAAATAGCCCGCGTTGAGAAGGCTGCTCACCAAAATGACCGTCAACAGGATCATGTTGTGAATGTCCAGCGTCCCCAGGGCCAGAAACCATTTTGTTACAAAACCGCTCACCGGCGGGACGCCGATCATGCTCAAGGAAGCTAGGCCGAAGGCAATCATGGTAAACGGCATCTTCCAGCCGATGCCGCCCAGTTCCGATACGTTCTTTTTATGGGTTGCCACGAAAATTGCCCCGGCGCAGAAAAAGAGGGTAATCTTGGCAAAGGCATGATTGGTGATATGGATAATGCCGCCGGTGATACTGTTGGGGGTCAGCATGGCGACCCCTAAAATGATGTAAGACAGCTGGCTGACCGTAGAATAGGCCAGCCGCATTTTAAGATTGTTCTGGGTAAGCGCGATCACGGAGGCCAGAATAATGGTAAAGGACGCAAGATACGCCGTGAAGATTCCCAGACCGAGTTGGTTCAGCAAATTGACGCCGAATACCGAAAGCATCACTCTTGCGATGGAGAACACCCCGACTTTGACCACCACCACGGCATGGAGCAAGGCGGAAACCGGGGTAGGCGCCACCATTGCCGCAGGGAGCCACCCGTGCATCGGCATGAGGGCCGCCTTGGCAAAACCGAAAATACACAGAAGATACGTGATCTTTACCAGCAGCGGGGCGGCGTTGTGGGGAAAAATTCCCGTTGCGATGTTGCCGATGGCAAAATCCAAAGTGCCGCACTGAACGTAAACCAGCACCATGGCCGGCAGCAAAAAAGCCTTGGACGCGAACATTAAATATACGATATATTTGCGGCCGCCGAAATACCCTTCCTGGTCCTGGTGGTGCGCAACCAGGGGATAGGTAAATATGGAAACGATTTCGTAAAACAAATACAAGGTGAACAGGTTGCCGGAAAATGCCGCGCCCATGGCGCCGCCCACGGCCACGGCGTAGCAAAAATAAAATCGCGTCTGGGCATGTTCATCCAGGCCGCGCATGTAGCCGACACAGTAGAAACCGGCCATGATCCACAAAAATGAGGATGTTCCGGCAAAAAGGATCCCCAAACCATCCAGGTGAAATTTTACGCTGACACCGGGGTAAATCGTACACAAGGTGTATTGATAAGACCCACCTGCCAGAAGATGGGGCAGGAAATAGACCACGGATAGAAAGGTCAGTACCGCGCCGAAGACGGACCAGGACTCTCTCAGGTTCGGTTTGTTCTTCGAAGCCAGAATAAGAAGGGCCGACACAAATGGAATCAGCGGTGTCAAAACGATTTTACTGGTGATAATGGTGTCCATAAAATGCCTATCCCGAGTAAACCGGAAATATCAAATCACAAAAAACAAATCATATCCAATGCACAAAAATTCCAGTTGAGAGGATAACAGGATCCGCTTCTATCCATGAAGTTCGTCCACTTCATCCGGGTCAATGGAATGGTATTTACGGAAAACAGCAAGTATAAAGCTCACGACAATTGCGGCTTCGGCGGCGGCAATCCCCATGATAAACAGGGTAATCACCTGTCCGACGGCCGGATCGGGAGCCAAAAAACGGTTGAAAGCCATAAAGTTTACGCCGGCGCCGTTGAGGATCAGTTCGGTGGAAACCAGCATTCCGATAAAGGACTTATGCTGGATCAAACCGTAGATGCCGGCGATAAGGAGAAATACACCCAGAATCAAGTAGGTGCTAAGATGATGACTGATCAGAATCATACGGACGTTTCCCCCTTTTCTTCCCGGACCGCAGAGATCTTTTTTTCGGCCGGTAGGTCGACGGCCGTCTTTGCGCCGCCGCCTCTGGCCAGAATGATGGCGCCAACAATCGCAATCAGAAGGATGACCGAAATCAACTCAAAGGCCAGACAATAGGTGTATAAAAACTCGTGTCCCAGATGAACCGCCGAGAAATCCCGGTTTCCCGCTACGGCGGGAACCCAATGGGTTTTCAAAACACAAACGAGGATCAATAAAAAAGCCGTCACTGCCGACGAGACGGCCAAAAATTTGTTTCGCCAATCCTTAATGGACTTTTCCGCCACTTCAGTGGGCGTATATCCGACCATGATGCCGAAAATCATAACGATACAGATGGCGCCGATATAGACGAGAATCTGCATCAGGGTAAGAAACATGCTCCCCAGATAAAAATAAATGCCGGCAACCCCGAGAAGCGCCACTGCGAGTCCCAAAACCGTTTTCATGAGCATTTTGGCCCGGATGGTAATGAGGCTTCCCAATACCACCAGAATAACAAACGCGAAAAAAAGCCCTTCGGCAATGCCCTGGTAAAACGTCATTTTATCCGTTCCTCCAGCCGTTTGAGGATGTCATAATGGAACGCTTCCCTGGAAAAGGCCGCCAGGTTGTATTCTTTGGAATACTCAAGAGCATTCACGGGACAAACTTCGACACAGGTTCCGCACAGGCTGCATTTGGTAAAGTCCAGCTCGAAAAGGACCAGGGTTTTCTTCTTTTCCCCTTCACGTTTTTCTCCCTTGACCGTGATGCAATCAGACGGGCAGGATTTTTCGCACATGCCGCATGTGATACACCGATACGAATTTTTTTCCGGATCCAGAATAAGATCGATGTGACCTCTGAAACTGGGGGATATATCGATTTCTTCCCGGGGATACTGCACCGTGACGATGGGCATGAACAGCGCCTTCATGGTGACGCCGAGTCCTTCAACCAGGCTCTTTCCGCCGGTATACAATTCGGAAAAATATTGCTTCATAGTTTAACAATCACGGCTGTTATCAAAAGGTTCACGAGAGAAAAAGGTACCAAATACTTCCAGGAAAAATTCAGCAATTGATCAAAGCGTACCCTCGGATAGGTCCATCGCGCCATAATCATCAGAAACAACAGGAAATAGACCTTGAGTAAAAACCAGACCACGCCCAGGTATTCGCCGTAAGGAAGATGGGGGCCGTGCCATCCGCCCAAAAAAAGAACCGTCGCCACCGAAGCGACAATGAACATATTGGTATATTCACTAAGGAAAAACAGGGAAAACCCCATACCGCTGTATTCGGTGTGAAACCCCGCCGTGAGCTCGCTTTCGGCCTCAGGCAGATCGAATGGGGCACGGTTGGTTTCTGCGAGTCCGCCAATCACGTAAATGAGAAAGGCCACCGGCTGTAAAAAAACAAACCAGATCTTTTGCTGAGCGCCGACAATCTCCTTAAGACTGAATGTATTGCACATGAGAATCACGGCGAGCATGGAAAGCAAAATCGGGATTTCATAAGAAATGGCCTGGGCCACGGCCCGCATGGCGCCGAACATGGAATATTTGTTGTTGGACCCCCATCCGCCGACCAAAATCGCCATGACGTTGACGGACCCCATGGTGACGATGAATATCAGTCCCATGTTCAAATCCCTTGCCTGGAGCTTTTCGCTGAATGGAATCACGAGAAGGGGAAGAATCACCGGCGTAAACGATAAGAGCGGCGCCACCCGAAAGAGGGTGCGATCCACATTGAACGGGACGACCAACTCTTTTGCCACCAGCTTGATACCGTCGATAATCATTTGGAGAATGCCGTGGGACCCCACTTCCATGGGACCGGGACGCCGTTGAACGTGTCCTGCGATTTTCCGTTCCGCGTAGCCCATCATGATGGCGTTGAGAAAAAGAAATGAAATGATTATGATGACGCTGATCACCATTCGGATCAGTTCGGGCGGTAAAGTTGAAATCGTTTCCATAAGCTTCTTTTTAAAAGCGCATTAATTAAATGTCCTACCGGTCGATCTCCGGTATCACCAGATCAAAACTTCCCAAAATAGACACCAGATCGGGCAGAAGAATACCGCGTCCCAGCTCCGGCAAACAGCTCAAGTTGGAATATGACGGGACCCTGACTTTCAACCGATAGGGAGTGCTCGTTCCATCCCCTATCAGATAGTAAGACAGCTCTCCTCTGGCGGCTTCCACGGCAAAATTGCAGTCGCCGGGAGCCAGCTTGATATTTTTCGGCACCTTCGATCGAATCGGCCCGTCCGGCAGCCGGTCCAGGGCCTGCTCGATAATCCTAAGGCTCTGCTCGATCTCACGGACACGAACCATGTATCGGTCCAGACAATCTCCTTGACTTCCCACCGGTATCTCAAAATCGAATTCAGGATAAACAGAATACGGTTCATTTTTTCGTATGTCATAAGAAATGCCGGATCCTCTAAGGTTCGGCCCCGTCATTCCGTATCGCAGGGCCATATCCGGCGAAACGATCCCGATATCTTCCGTACGCTTGATGAAAATAATGTTTTTGGTCACCAGCTTTTCATAGATCGCATATCGTTTGCGCAATCGCTTGATAAAGGCCCGGGTCCGCTCGACAAATGTTTCGTCGATATCCTGGCAAACGCCGCCGAAGCGATAGTAGCTGTAGGTGAGCCTGGAACCGGTGACACTTTCCAGAATATCCAAAATGTGTTCCCGGTCATCGAAACCGTATAAAATGGGGGTAAACGCACCGAGGTCGAGAAGATAGGCGCCGAGCCAGAGCAGGTGGCTGGCAATCCGGTTCAGTTCCGATGTAATGACCCGGATGTATTCCGCTCTTTCGGGAACCTCAATTCCCGCTTTTCGCTCGATGAGTGACACATATCCGTGATTGTACGGCAGGGCACAAACATAATCCATTCTGCCGGTATTGGGCATAAAACCCGGACACGGTCTTGATTCTCCCATCTTTTCGTGCATGCGGTGGATGAAGCCGAGCACCGGTTGGGGATCGAGGACGTATTCCCCGTTCATCTCCAGCACAATCAACAGCACGCCGTGGGTGCTGGGATGCTGGGGTCCCATATTCAGAAAGAACCGGTTTTGTTCCTGATATTCTGATTCGAGCATATGAGTCTTAAATATCCTATCTCGCTATTAGCGGAAACAAATTGTCCTTTTCCGGGCTTTCGGTTTATAAAACCAAGGGACTTGCCGGTACCGTCCCCGGCTTCTTATTCGGTACTTGCCGGCGCCTCCGAAGGCCACGATACCGCTTCGAGGGATTTCAGTTTTGCTTCTTCTTTCAGTAACGGATGAAAATCGGCATCTTGATCCGCCAGCAACAGCGGTTTCAGGTTGTGATGGCCGCTAAAAACGATCCCGTAAAAATCACGAGTCTCTCTTTCGTGCCAGTCGGCTCCCTTATAAATGTCGGATATACTGGGAATCTCAAGGCTGTCCGGCACTAAAGCGCACGCCTTCATCCGGTACTGCCGGTCATACCTGGCGAATTGATAAACCACTGCCAGTCCGGAATGCGGGGAACTATTTTCCGGGTCGGGACGGACCTGAAATCCGGCGACAAAGACCAGATAGAAACCGAGCTCATACGCTTTTTTTGCAAATTCTCGAACCTGGTTCACCGTCAGCACAACTTCCAGATGGTATCCCCGCTGCTCATGGTCCGTCTCGACGGCATCGAATCCTTGATCGCTCAAAAATCCTTTAAAATTTTTGCTTA
The DNA here is from genome assembly GCA_964591175.1 of uncultured Desulfobacteraceae bacterium. GTDB lineage: Bacteria > Desulfobacterota > Desulfobacteria > Desulfobacterales > UBA11574 > UBA11574. The sequence continues at coordinate 23,675 of CAZQAF010000045.1, forward strand.
TTTTATCCATTATTTCACCCTCAAGCCTCTTACCTTCTTTAAAGGAGATTTGGGGTGTCGATTTTGAGGAAGGGGATGCCGGATACCGGTTATTTTTTCCTGCACCTTGAGAATGCCTTCGATCAGGCCTTCGGGTCTGGGGGGACAGCCGGGAACATAGACGTCGACCGGAATCAACTTGTCGACGCCTTCGATCACATTATAGTTTCCTTGGACTTTGAAGGGGCCGCCGGAGATAGCGCAGTTCCCCATGGCAATGACCCATTTGGGGGACGGCATCTGTTCGTAAAGGGTCATGAGCACCGGAGCGAGTTTTTTATTCACCGTTCCGGCCACGATCATCAAATCCGACTGTCTGGGCGACGGCCTGAACACTTCGGATCCATATCTGGAAATGTCGAAACGGGCCATGCCGGTCCCCATCATTTCTATGGCGCAGCAGGCAATGCCGAAGGTCATGGGCCAAAGAGAGTTCGCCTGACACAGCTTCAGGACGGTGTCCGTCAGCTTCATGCGCAACAGGGGCCCTTCTCCGTATTCGCCGGCATCTTTTATCGACGGACGGCAGGATTCAGATTTTAAAAATTCGGCATATGCGTCTAAATCAGAGGTTATCGATGAACCTTTATCTTCCTCTCCCACGTAAATACTCCTTTGACCCAGGCATAAACGACCGCCATGGCCAGAATGCCCAAAAAAATAACAAATTCAAGAATTCCGCGCATGCCGGACACCTTGTCATAGGCGGCTGCAACCGGAAACAGATACAAAATATCGACATCAAATGCGAGAAAAATCAGCGCATAGAGGTAATACGCAACGCCGTAACGGTAATCCCAGGCTTTTCCGTAAATATCCATCCCGCATTCATAGGTTTCCAGAGATTTTTTTAGATGTGTTGTTTTGGGGCGAATGAACCAGTTGACAATAAACGGCGCAAATCCTCCGATAAAACCCACGACGAGGAAAAGAAAGATGTACATGTAATCTAAAAGGGCGGTTTTTGTCATTTCCAGGATCCTAAAAGCCGGTTTCAGCGTAAAAAAAATGCCTTTTGAGGCATTTTAATGAACCTCATTATTGATTAAAGAAATTTCTTTAATTTTTAAAATTAAAAATGTCAAGGATTGTTTTTTGCTCGAATGAGATGTATTGCGCGGCAGCGCTAACAGCAGGTCGTGTTTTTCCCTGTGCTGGAATCGTTCTTGGTTTCGACGACACAACAACAGGATCCTTCTCTGCCCAGAGCCGAATTGATGACGGCTGCGGCACAGCCCACGCCCGACTGCACGCTTAAGGCGCCTGTCGGACAATTCATGGAACACGCACCGCATTCCATGCAGTCATCTTTGTTTTGGATGTGAACCCGGCCGCTGTTCATACCGAAAACCGCATGGGGACAAACCACCATGCACATACCGCAGCCCGAGCATCTTTCCTTGTTGAATTGAAGTGTGACAACATCTTTTAAATAGACCATATTTTTCATTTTTATCGACCTTTAAACAATAAATCGCGATCCAAACCAGAGAATCAACCCGGCCACTCCGGCGATAATCTCAAAGGGAACGGCCCAGCGCATTTCCTTTCTGACACCGGAAAGGGACGTGAAGGTTGAAGAACCGGTAAAATTCATGGCCAAAAAAGCCGACAAAGCCGGCGTCAGAAAAAACCAGGCCAGAATTTCAAGAAGCTCGATTTTTAGGTGAAGATATGTTGTGCTGAAAACAAAAATTACGCCGGCCATGATCACGCCCATGATCACGCCTTTTTGAGAAAAGGCCCTGCCGGGCAGCCACGGTAGCAGAACCGGGGTCAAAACCGCCCCGGCTGCCAATGCCGCCAACAGATTGAGCACCGCGAAAAGACCATGGTTCAATGCATTGTTCCAAAATCCCGAAGATGCGCCCAGCCCCCCCAGAAGGAAAAATGCCGGCAGAATCAACACATACCATTTTAAAGCGCCGACCAGCTCAACCGGTATCAAAACCAGCCTTTCGCGTGCGGTAAATGTCTTTTGCCGCATGTCGGGGGTTGCTTTTAAGTCGGCATCCAGAAAAACCGGTAAATCAACGGCCCGAACAGGACCGAAAATAACTTTAAATCCAATGCGTTTTTTAACCTTGTGTGCCGCCACGCCGGGACCTGACAGCTGCGGCAAAATCAGCCGGCGATGGGAAACGACCTGATTCAATCCGCTGAATTCAACGCGCCGAACCAGTTCGTCTGTTCCAAATGCCCCCTTTCCGGCCGCGCACCAAACATTGATGCCGTTCGTGTCCAGAACCAGTAGCCATGCCTTCCGGTTCAAAAGGGCTTTTCGCAATCGATCGAAACTCATTTTGTAATTGGCGGTGACCAGAACCGGAGATTGATCATCAGGTTCTCCAAGGGCATAAAGTCCGGGATCTACGGCATAGTGCATGCGGCCCACACCCCATCGCGCCTTGATGGTTCCCCAATGATCCTGCCAGCGCAGGTCGGAAGAAATTTTGGGAACAATGCCCGCCGGCGTTTGGACGGAACCGGTGACAAAGGGCTGATTCAAATCAGGAAAGCTCAACCGAGCTTTTTCTGTTTGAGGTCAGCAAGGGCTCATTTTCGATTCCGCCGTCATAGAATCTTGAATCGATCGGTTTTTTATAAAATCCGCGGGGTCTGACACCATGAGACAGCTCTTCGTTCAAGATCGACACTCCCGTTTAAGCCGCGGGATAATTGATCTCTTTAAGGGTTTCCTTGATTTGTTCCAGTGTGGCGGGAGCTTCGAATTCAACGGTGACGCTTTTGTCACTGGGATCCCCTTCCACGGTTGCAACGCCTTCCAGTTCACTCAACTCGTTTTTGATGGCCATCACGCAATGGCCGCAGGAGATGTTGGGTATGGATAAAGTTTGTTTTGTCATACGGAGTACCTCCTTTTATTTCTTTTCAGTAAATAAGACCACAACGTAACCATGTCAACCTGCTAAAGAAGGAAAGTCCGTTATTTTAAACATATAGACGGAAAATATTTTCGTTTGGTTATGTCATTTTCAAAGGGTACAGGGTTTAGGACCACAACTCGATGCGATGACCTTCGGGATCGAAGATGTAAAATGCTCGCGCACCCCATATGGCTTTGATCGGTCCGGTTTTTATGCCGATTCCGCGCAGCCTGCGATGAGCGATATCAACATTTTCGACTTGAATTGAGAGGGTAATGCCGGAACCTTTTGCGCTTTGAATGGTTGTGGAAGCGGTATTGGCGATGCTTAAAAAGGTGTTGTCGATCAATTGAAATTCTACGAGCCATTTTTTTTCGTGATGGACAGGGAGTTTCAATACATCACGGTAAAATTTCACGGTTTCGTCCCAGTTTCGACAATACAAAATCGTGTTGATACGTTTGATCCCGCCTGTGGGCATCGGTTCTCCTTAAGGGCTCATTTGCCGGCATGAATTTTCATCGGATGACCGGATGAACGTACCATAAAATAATGATCCTTGCGAACGAATATTCCTTTTGTTAAAATCAAATGATCCCTACCTTCCTAAATCGCTGTGTATCCTGAGTGAAATACCCCATATACGTTTTGACAAAGCCTGACGAACAGACTATAAATATTAATGAATTTGCTTCGTTTTCAATCAAACAGAAGCATTAAACATAATCAACACTTCTATTTCAACGTCTATCTTCCAAGGCGCATCGATGGAGCATTCCCATGGCCTCAGAAAATTTTAAGCGAAAACTCGTTGCCATCATGAGTGCCGATGTCATGGGATACAGTCGTCTTATGGGCCAGGATGACGATACAACCGTCAGGACCTTAAAAGCTTATCGTGAAATAATGTTTAACCTTGTCAATCATTACTACGGCCGGGTTGTGGACTCACCCGGAGACAACATCCTGGCAGAATTCGCCAGTATCATAGATGCGGTTAAATGTGCGGTGGATATACAAAACGAACTCAAATCCCAAAATGCGGCGCTGCCCGATCATCGAAAAATGAAGTTTCGCATCGGCATCAATCTGGGAGATGTTATCGAAGACGAAGGCCGGATATACGGCGACGGTGTCAATATTGCCGCCCGTTTAGAGGGGCTCTCCAAAGGCGGGGGCATTTGCATATCGCGGACGGCGTTCGAACAAGTTAAAAGCAACCTCTCCTTGGGATATGAAGATCTTGGAGAACTTCGCGTAAAAAACATCAAAGACCCGATCAGAGCATACCGGATTCTTATGGATTCGAATGCCGCCGGCAAGGTTATCAGCGACAAAAAATTCGGGGCGAAACCGGGAAGACGGATTGCAATGATCGGGATTGCGCTCCTTTTCGGACTCGGGGCACTTGCAGTCTATCAATTTTATTTTAAATCCAAACAGCTGCCCCAGAACGCTTCTTTCAAAAACAAGCCGCCTATTTCTTTAAACGAAAAGCCTTCCATTGCGGTACTTCCATTCAAAAATCTGAGCGGGAATCCTGAACAGGCGTATTTCAGCGACGGCATCACCAATGATATTATTACCGATTTATCAAAGTTTCAGGAGTTATGGGTTATTGCCAGCAACACGGTATTTACTTACAAAGATAAACCGGTAAAAATCAAAGACCTTCACCGGGATCTGGGTGTGCGGTATGTTCTGGAAGGAAGTGTTCAGAAAACCGGCGGCAAGGTCCGCATCAATGTCCAACTTATTGATGCCGCCGCCGATCACCATATTTGGGCCCAGCGATACGACAAAGATTTTAGGGACCTTTTTAAATTGCAGAACGAACTTGTTCAATCCATTGTCGCAAGGCTTGCCATTCAGATCAATGGAACCGAACGCAAGCGGATCATGAAGAAGAACACCGACGATTTACAAGCCTATGACTATCTCCTTCGCGGATGGGAATACATTTATCGAAACAACCGGGAGGGCAACAAACAGGCTCGGCGAATGTTCCGGCAAGCCATTGACATCGACCCCAGTTATTCTTCGGCCTATGCCGCTTTGGCCTGGTCTCATATCTTTGATTTTTTTTACGGCTGGACCGTTTTTCCCGAAAAATCTCTTGAACGGGCACATGATCTTGCTAAAAAAGCATTAAGTTTGGAAGAAACAAACGCCCTTGCTCACTCTGCGCTCGGAATCGTTTATCTCCGCCGGAAGCAATACGATATTGCAATCAACGAATTGCAGCAGGCCATCGCATTGAATCCCAATGATACCCGAAGTCAAAGCCAACTCGGTTCGGTCATGCTGTATTCAGGCCGAAAGGATGCGGCGATTTATTGGCTGGAATCCGCACTTCGGCTGAATCCTCATATCTCTTTTGGCGAGCTGATGGTCCTCGGCCAGGCGTATTACTTAAGCGGACGCTATGAAGATGCCATCACGATATTGAATAAAGGGCTGGCCGGAAATCCGAATTATGTGGGGTATTATATCATGCTGGCGGCAGCATATGCCCGGGCCGGACGCACCGAAGCAGCGAATCGATCGGCACGCGACGTTCTCCGACTCGCTCCGTTTTTTGAAGTCGGATCTTATGGCACGGTGTTTCGGAACCCTGAAGATCGATCCGACATTATCGACGGTCTTCGAAAAGCCGGTCTCAAATGATCAGCCGGCAGTTCATGCCGCTGGAAAAAGGTCGTTTGTATTTTTGATGGAGGCATCAGTTCTGCCTGTTCACCTTCATCCAATTTTCATCCGCCTTTTTGATGTTCTTCCCGACTTTTGCGGCAAATTCATTGCCGAACTTCTGATTATAATATAAATACAGTTTACCATCGATAATTTTGAATGCCTCTGGATTTACGTTAAAAATCTTGCCGGTTGACGCCATGCTCGACGCACAGTAGCCGCCGTACCTTGGGGCATAACGTTCCGGATCGGCTGCAAATAGATTTCGATGTTCCGCATTTGTAAAGTACCACCTGGCATTGTTCCATTCGTAGAAAAATTCGTTTGCGCCTTTCACTGCACGGCCTTCGGTAAAATAGGCGACGGTGTCGTACCCTTGTATCGCAACGCCGAATATATCGGTATTGATCTTGTTTTTATGCGATCCGGCTTCCGCGTCAAACGGCAGACTTCCGATGAGAAGAAATGCCACCAAAAATCCCAGCAGGCTGTTGGGCACTTTATTTAAATTGATGTTCGCCATTTGTACCCCCTCTCCGTTATAGCAAGAAATTGAAGAATACTTCCGACCTTCGCTGCAGCGAAAGTTCCGGTAAGATATTTTAGCTGATTTAGATTCTCTCGCTTTTGTCGGTCCAGGTTTCTCACCCGTTGTTAAAAACAGCGTGAATAAGGCAGGTAAGCCAGGAGAAATTATTCAGCCATTCGTCAGATGAGAGATGAGCCTTAAAGTACCACATCGTGACACCCAATGTCAAGGTCCATTTAATGCATCAAACACGTTTCAATTGAAGCGAACCCGAAACTCCCCGCGCAATTCGTGGAAACTAAATTGTGGACGTTACGCATCAAATTACCACTATGTAGCACATTTTCCTTGACAAGGCTTTTTGAGGGGGATATCTATAAATCAAGCCATAATCCTCTCTTCTTCCTCCTCTATTGGCTTGGGGCGGTTCGTCTGGACGAACCGCCTTTTTTTATCGGATCGGCCCTATCATTTGCATCGAATGCTCATGCCATTACATATCGTTTAAAATTTTCAATATCATCTCTTTTATGGGCCGCTGCCGATAACCTTTCGCCGAAGTTTCTTGCTATTCGGATACCGATGCCGCGGCACTGGTTTTCAGATGTCCCATTG
>CAZQAF010000046.1:0-29188 GCA_964591175.1 uncultured Desulfobacteraceae bacterium
GTTTCTTGCTATTCGGATACCGATGCCGCGGCACTGGTTTTCAGATGTCCCATTGCCTTGGTCAATTCCAACAAAACACCAAGTCCTCTCTTGGCTTCCGCATTCGAGCAGGCGGTGAAAAAGCCCCACGCGCCGACATCCTTGCTTTTGGACAGATCCAGACCCGCCCCAAGATCGGCCAGATTTTCCAACAATTGCTTGAACTGAGGATCGGACATCTTTTCGGTGATACCCAACAAAGCGACAAGACCGTCTCCGATTCGGTCGATGTCTTCAGCGGTATACGCTGTTGCGATTTTGGCTCGAATATCATACGTGGCTTTTATGATGCGAAAAACGCCTCTTTGCTCCAAATCATTTAGATATTCGATGAGTTGAGGAACCATCAGCATAAGTACCGGCTCAATGGTTGTCACAAAATCGATGATGTTCTCCAACTGTTCCAAGCTATAGATAACGTGCTTGACACTTCTGAGCATTCGCTTGGCCAGGGCTGCCAAATCTTCCAACTGGAATGCAGATTCGACATCTTCAAGTTCTTTAATTAACCTTTTGGACACCGGTTGGGACATCGCAAACAAATCATCTTTAAATTCCTTCATACTTATGGCGGATTCCGCCAGAGGAGCTATCCGGCTTTCAATGCGATCAAGCCGTTCGAGAATCAATTCTTCGTTTGTCATGGCGCCTCCTTATTTAAAAACTCTGACGCATTTTGCCAGCCATGTTGAACTGGGGTTCCAAAGGTAGCTCAAACCCCTTCAACATGAGGTTCCAGTAGACCCATTTGAACATCATCTTTCCCAGGTAGTTTGATTGGCTTTCACCGAGAAGTGAGAAAGGACCCATACCGGGAAAAGGGAATTTTCCGGCAAGGGGCTCCATGTCATAGCTGAAATCAATTAAGTAAGCCATACCATGGCTTGAGACGATAAATCACGTCGAATGCCCGTCATAATCGGGTCTAGGTTCTTGATCCTCTATCTCGAGGAGAATGTTGTTTACGACGATGTCGGATTCGTAGTGTGCAACCGCACCGGACTTGGACGTGGGCACATTGGTTGCATCTCCGATCACATAGACATTGTCGAAATCCGCAGCTTTTAATGTGCCTTTTTCGGTATTGACAAAACCCATGGGATCCCCGAGGCCGCTGTCCAAGATGACCTGTGCGCCTGAATGCAACGGGATCGAAATGAGAAGGTCATAGGGGATTTTATCACCTGTTACCGATTCGATGGTCTTTTCGCCGGCATTCACGTGATCAATGGACCAGTTGGGAGTGATCTTGATGTTCTTTTGACTGCAGACTTCTCCCAGAACCTTCGAAGCCACAGGTTTTGTGAAAGCGCCGCTCAACGGCGTGACCAATTCTATCTCGATGTTGTCCCGAGCACCATTATCTCCAAAAAACCAGTCGGCAAGATAGACGAACTCCAGGGGCGCAACCGGACACTTGATGGGCATATCGGCGATATTAACCACGATCCTTCCCTTTTTAAAGAATTTCCATCGTTTGTAAAGCGCAATCGCACCTTCCAACGTGTAATAGGTATGGACGTCGCCTCCCCAGTCATCCATCATCCCGTCGGTTTCTTCCGGCACGACCCTGCAGCCGGTGGCGATAACCAGCCAGTCGTAATCATACTGGCCCTTTTTGGTTTTCACGGTCTTTTTTTCATGGTCGACGTTTACGACTTCGTCGACCACGAATTCGACCCCGGACGAAAAGAAATCGCCTTTGGGTTTGACACATTCTTCCGGCCTGTAAATCCCAAACGGAATAAACAGCCAGCCGGGCTGATAGTGGTGCATGGGATCCCTGTCGATGACGGTAATCTGCCATTCCCGACTCATCAGCTCCTTGCGCAACTTTGCGGCGACCATTGTCCCGCCGGCACCTGACCCTAAAACAACGATTTTTTTCATAGGTACCTCCTTTTACTGATTCTTTCAGGTTATATATACACGAAGAAACGACGCTTCATCGAAGCTGTTAACGGGACTGGCATCACTCAACATGAAAGGGCGGTGCGAGCAATGGACGGACTCAACGCCTCCTTTGGCAATTCCATCGCTCAAGGAGGGAAAGGATAACATCATTTTCTTCAGCGTCCAGTTTGGTTTTATGGCATTTGAAAAATTGATGATGTCCCTGAAAAGTCCAAAACATCTATCTTTTAGACACTTGCGGACACCTATTCAATTTATGTTACAATGTAGTACTTGTTGTCAATAAAAAAATAAATTTAATAGCAAAATATCAATATCGTTATAGCAGACTTCACCAAGTGAGCCTTCGGTGGCGAATTAGAAAAAGCTGATCTGTTTCCGGCAGGCTGCAATTACCTTTCTTTATTCTGCTTATAGCGATTCTCTGAGCCGGATAAGAACTCGGCCATCTTAAAAAAAGACTTGACAAGAAATCCCACATAGCCATAGTGTTAATTACCACATTGTGGTTACTCATGAGGGGTCTGGCATGACCAGCAAAGAATTCAAGAAGCTCAGAAATAAATTGGGGAAAACACAGCGGCAGATGGCGCAGCTTCTTGGCGTTTCCATCAAGGCCATTCACAGCTATGAGCAGGGGTGGCGATCCATTCCGTCCCATGTGGAACGCCAGATTTTTTTTCTGGTTTCCAGATTAAAGCAAAATATCCAAAACAGGGCGCCGTGCTGGGATCGAAAGACGTGCCCTTCTGAAAAGAAAAAACAGTGCCCGGCCTGGGAGTTCCGGGCCGGCGATCTTTGCTGGTTTATTAACGGTACGATCTGTGACGGCAGTGTTCATCGATCCTGGAAAGAAAAAATGAATCTTTGCCGAACCTGCGAAATTTTTAAATCCATATTTTGACAGTCTCGCAAAGCGTCAAAAAAGCGACCTTTTTACGAACGTCATACCATCTGGACAATATACATCACATGTTATGCAAAAAGCGTTGAAAATGAAACAGTTCTACGTTTTTGTCGATTATCTTATCCGCCCGTTTAATCCGGATCTTGACCGTGCTGTCGCTTTTGCTGAAAAACAGGTTCAGTCTCAAGTCCGCCAGTGATTCAATCGGCCGCTCCCCGAACTTTTGAATAATGTCACCGGTTTTAAACCCTGCTTTCTGTGCGGGCGTATTTCGATCGACGCCGGTGATCACCAAATGCCGGTCTTTCTCTTCCACCGTTACACCCAGCTTGGGAGATGCTTTGCCATCGAGTTTGGTGGTTAACAGCACATAATTTCCAACACCGTCTTCAATCTCTTCATCCTGTACCACAACGACATAGGGTTCGTGGTTGCGCCGATAGAGGCGTTCCGGAATTCCATATCGATGCCGCACATGACCGTTTCCCGCCAGGATCACCATTTTAAATCCGGGATGGTTTGTTAAATATCCATAAGCCGATTCGGCCATTGCTTCATCCCACAAAAGCTGCGCCTGAAAAAAATAGTTGAAATCCCGCAGATCGTCCTGATGATTATGCATGAAGAACACCTCGCGCAAATCCTTTCGGTATGCTTCATTTGAAAAGTTCATGGCCGACGGCAACTGCTTTTTTTCGGCGTCGGGCAGGCCATATATCCCTTCCCGTGCAACTTGATGCGTGATATCTCCCTGAATATTCAAGGCAACAAGCGGGATGTGCCGTTGCTTCAGATAATCGACTATGGGTTTATACAAATTGTAATCGTATCCCCATCTTTTGAAATATTCGGTCTTTTTTAAAAATGTATACTCATCGATCCGGCCGGCCAGATAGTCGTCCACTACCGGTTGAAAAGGTCGCTGGAACATTTCCATTCCAACAGCCAGTGGATATCCGGCTTCGTGGATTTTTTTAATCACTTTCAATTGGTTCATATGATGCGCATATTGGTCGTGCGTTTCTCCGACGTAAACAATGCGTGAGGTTTCAAGTCGCGGGATAATGTCGTCCAGGGTTGGAAGGATATTGGGGTTCAGCGCCCGGACAGGCGGCCGGGATAATATCCGAATACCGTTTTGTGTCTCGGCAATCGATTTCAAGGTGTTTCGGCCGTTCGTAAATGCAAGCTCGGTATATTTTCCATAGTGCGGAACCTTATTTTGGACGGCCATTGCTTCTTTCCTATCCGCGACCCGCATCCATATCACCCGCTCCGATTCATTATAGGGATTTTTATATACTTTCAAATAAACGCCTTGTTTCGAACCGGATAGTTTACCCAGCATCATATCCGCAACAGGATTGTCCGCGCCGGCAACGAGCATTGAGTTTTTTTGAATCTGTTCGAAAGTAATTTTATCCGGTGTCACATACCGGATCGATTGAACGCCCAGAGCATCGATCAGCGGTTGATACGCCGATCGTCGCCCGGATGAGATCACCGCGATCAGCTTTTCTTTGCCCATGATGCCCGCCAAAACCGGCGGTGTTTCTTCAGGGGTTAAATGCCGCATCAGATCGTAATTATCGTCCATAACGACCTTTTCGGGCGGTTCGTCCAATGCAAGCACTATCTTTTCTTTGGCATTTTTCACATCAATCCACATTGTCTTCTTACGGTCCCCCGTATACCACGTGATGGGGATATGCAATGGATAGGGATCCCTGGGCTGTAAAAGATCGAACCTCAGTTTCAGTTGCCCCTCCTGTCCCACATACAGATGGGCATTTTTAATCTGGAGATACGGGATGGTTTTGCGGGTGAGCCAATCTCCGAAAAAAGTATACAGTTTTTTTCCGGTGGCAATTTCAAAGGCATGTTGGATGTCTAGCCAGGATGCCTGCCGAAAACGATTTTTCCGGATAAAATCCCGAATGGCCGCATAAAAAATGTCATCGCCGTAAAGCCTGCGAAGTCCGTGAAAAAGCATGGCCGACTTGCCGTAGCCGACAGCGCTTTGGACCCTGTTGCTTCGGCTTTGGAAATCGCTCAACGGTATGGCATTGTTTGTGTGGACATACGCGTTGTAATTCACCAGGATCTGTTTTCGGTAAGCCCGGCCGTTTCCTTCCAGCTCGGCATAGTAAGCATCTGAAAGATATGTTGTAAGCCCTTCCGCCCAGTTTCCGGACGCAAAATCGATATAAACGGAATTGCCGAACCATTGATGTAAAATTTCATGCCCCAACGAGGTCTTGACGATAAACGGTAAACGCACCACCTGCCTTCCCAGAAGGGTAAACGTGGGCATTGAATTTCCCGTAGGCAATATATTCTCTACAACGGCGAAACGCCGGTATGGATACGGCGTGAGCATCTTTTCATACATGGCCAGGTATTTTTGGGTATACGCAAGATATTCGTCTGAAAGATGCGCATCCTCTTTGAAAAAATAGGTCTCGATATCGATGTTTTTATATCGTTCTTTTTTTCTCACCCAGCGGCTTGAGGCTGCCAGATGCAGGCTCTCCAGGGGATAACTGAATTCAAAAGCGATGGTTGTCGATGAATCATGTTTTTGAATGCCGACAAATTCGGATTCCGACACAGCCGTAAAATTACCCGGCAGCGTTGCGGTAAATTCATATTCGGCAAGGACATCCGGTTGGGGGTACCAGTCGGCTGTCAAGAATACGTTATCTTTATCGATAAAATTATTCCGGTTTTCGCCGATCAAGGCTTCGAAACGGATTGTTGTCTCCGAGCCTTTTTTCATGGAAAGTCCAAGGATATCGTGTGTTGAATCGACGACATTGCCGCCGGCCACGTTCAATATCTTCAGATTTCGAACAGCCAGATCCAGCTTGATATCGTCATTTGCTTTCAATCGGGCAATGCCGACAATCTTTTTTTGAGCGGTATTGACTTTCACATCAAGCGCATACTGCAAATTTGCGCCCCAGCTTGTTGCAGGCAGAAAAATCATCAACAAGAAGACCAGTTTCTTCATTTTTCCATCCAATTTTACTCGGTTCGGTACCCGCTAGGGTTTCATGTTTCTTTTTAATGTTTTGACCAGGGTTTTGACAGGTTGTCCCGACGGCGAACTGGCCGCGGGATTTCTTTTGAGAAGTTTTTCCCAGGCGTTAATAGCGCCGGGAATGTCTTTTAGGTCGTGCATGAGGACAATGCCTTTATCGTAAAGCGCCGTTTCCTGACGGGGGTCTATTTTCGCCGCTTTATCGAATGCTTCGATGGCTTTTTGGGGTTGACCGGTTCGACGGTACATGATCCCCAAATCGGTCATGACATCGGCGTTGTTCGGGTTCAATGCCAGTGACTTGGTATATGCCGCGATGGCATTTTTATAACTGCCGGTATCAAAATACAGATTCCCCAAATTGGTCCATGCCGCAACATTGCCGGGGTTCTCTTTCGTCTCTTTTTCAAGCCTAAAAATTTGCGCGGCTTGTTCTGCCGAAACGGCCTGCCCTTTTTCAGGCGGCTGGGAAACCTGTGTATTTTGAAACGGTTTAAGGGTTTCGGATTTATAGACGCCGAAAACAACGCCGCCAATAAAGCCCACAACCAGGGCCAATGAAGCGACCATCCACATGGTCTCTTTCTTTACGGTTCTGCTTTTTTCTTTATCTTTTTTACCCATACGGAGTCTTTAATAAAAGTGTTCAATGTTCGGTGTTCAGCGCTCAGATCCTGAACTCTGAACACTGAACGCCGAACATTCAAAGGAAACCGGCATGTCAGCGGCCATCTGGAAGCCGTCTCAAAATTAGGATTTTCGGTCGAGATCTCCCGCCCAAGATCGGCGGGACAAGAACGCGAGGCCGAGAATCAACCCGCCCCGTCTGTTAACGGGATCTTCGACACGCATACTCCAGTATGTCGAGGACTCAACGCCGATATCGGGCGAAAAGACTTTTTTTAGACGGCTTCTAATATTTATATGGCACGATGTGGCATTATCGTCAACAACTATATATGTTTCTGTTGACAAAATCCCACAATGTAACATATATGATTAATTACGAACTTTTCTCAAAAGCGGTATTTATCGCTGATTGAAATCCGTATGTTTATATCGGAAGCGTGATGGGCATCGATAAAGAAAAAGAATATTTGCTCAAGGCGATCGGCGCTTTTAAAAGAAGATTTATTGTCGTTTCGCCTGAATTCAAAATCCTGGCCGCCAACTGCAGGTTAAATGGTGCAACAGAGTCTCAAGTCATTGGGAAATGCTGCCACCAAGTGTTCTATGAACGACAGGGTCCTTGTGATAACTGCGCGGTAAGAGAGGCCAGAAAAAAGGGTAAACCCACCCTTATGCCCAAACCGGAAGACAGATTGGATCTGAATGAAATGCCGTGTTATTTTGCCTATCCCATCTATTCCGGAAATGAGATCGAAGCCTATGTCAGCATGGATTTTGACCTTCCCACCCATGGAGGGCTGGAAGAAAAACTGCATCGTTCCAATGCGTTTTTGCGGAATCTCATTTTAAGTGCCGTAGACTGCGTTATTGCATCGGACAAAACCGGAAAGATTCTCATCTTCAACGAGGCCGCCACCAAGGTTTTCGGTTATTCGGTAGACGAGGCCCTCCATCATCTCAATGTTCGGGATATTTACCCCGGCAACAATGCCTATGAAGTGATGCGAAATCTTCGAAGCGACCAATACGGCGGCAAAGGTAAACTTCAATCCTATCAGGCCGATATCATCAGCAAAAACAAAGAAATTATTCCCATCTTCTTAAATGCCGCCATCGTTTACGAAAATGGGCGGGAGGTGGCAACCATCGGTTTTTTCCACGATCTTCGGGAAGAGCTTCGAATAAAAGAAGAGCTCGGAAAAACTCAGCTTCAACTGCTGCAGGCTGAAAAAATGTCTTCTCTCGGGAAACTGGCCGCCGGAGTGGCCCATCAGCTCAACAATCCCCTCGGCGGGATTACACTGTTTACTAAGCTCATCCTCGAAGAATATGACCTTGAAGACGGCGCCAAAGAAGATCTGAATAGAATTTTACGGGACGCCAAAAGATGCCGGGACACCGTAAAAGAACTCCTTGAGTTCACCCGGCAGACACGGCAACTGATGCGTCCCCATGATATCAACCGTTCCCTCACCCGAACCCTTTTTCTGTTGGAAAGTCAGACCCTGTTTCACAACATCGAAATCGTAAAAGACCTGGATGCATCACTCCCCCCTGTGCTTTCGGACATCCAGCAGTTGTATCACTTGTTCATGAATATCATTCTCAATGCAGCCCAGGCCATGGATGGAAAGGGGATGCTGACCATTAAAAGTTTCTTGCTGCCGGATGGCGACAAGGTCTGCATCGAAATATCCGATACCGGACCGGGGATATCCCGGGAAAATCTGCCCCACATTTTCGAACCGTTTTTCACCACCAAAGAAGAAGGCAAAGGAACCGGTTTGGGGCTTAGCCTGGCTTACCGAATCGTACAAAATCATGGCGGCAATATCCAAGCGGATAGTGTCCCCGGAAAAGGAACGACATTTACGATAATGCTTCCCGTTGGATCAAAAAAAATATAAGCATTTGGTATCTTGAAAAAGGAGAAGAAAGTGGAAACAGCACCCGGCGCAACGGTGATGGTTGTTGATGATGAACAGGATATTCGCGACGCATCCGAACGCATCCTCAATCGCGCCGGTTTTCTTGCCTTGAAAGCATCCGGGGGAGACGAAGCACTGGATATTTTAGAAAAGGAAAGGATCGACATCGTGCTGCTGGACCTGAAGATGCCGGGAATGGACGGACTGGAGGTTTTAAAACGGATTCGTCAGCTCAGCGAAACCATTCAGGTCATCGTGATCACAGGATATGCCACGGTGGAAACCGCCATCGAAGCCATGAAAAAAGGGGCCTATGATTTCATTCCAAAGCCCTTTGAGCCGGACCAGCTTAGAATCGTCGTCAATCGCGCCTGGGAAAAAATTCGCTTTATCCAGGAAGCCCGTCGGCTCGAGCAGGAAAGAAGCAGAACGTTGTATGATCTGGATACGGAAAAAAGCCGTATCCGCACGATTATCGAATCGTTTCCCAGCGGCGTGGTGGTGACCGATCCCAAAGGGCATGTCGTCTTGATGAATCCTGCGTTCAAAAAGCTCATGGGGCTCGATTCCGGCGCAAAATCCGGGCACCCGATTAAAGACTATTTGCCGGATTCAGAAATTTGCCGAATGGCCCTGGAAATTTCCCAGGGGAAACATGTGGATTTCGACGACATTCCGAACCTCGAGTTTTCTCTCGAAGATAAAAGATATATAATGGTCAGAGGGCGACCGGTTTTGGGTGAAAGAAAAGAATGTCTCGGAGCAATTCTGAATCTTGTCGATATTACCGGTATGAAACTTCTGGATCAGCTCAAATCAGAGTTCGTTGCAAAGGTTTCACACGAATTGCGATCCCCTTTGTCCACCATCCACGAACAATTGGCCATTGTCATTCGAGACATGGTGGGTGAGGAGACGACACAGGACCAGCATATTCTTGCCAGAGCCCGGGAAAAAACAAAGGGATTGATTTCATTGATCGGAGATCTGCTTGATTTATCCCGTATCGAAGAAGGAATTATCTGTCATGAACCGCAGCCGGTTCGCCTGGATGAGCTTTTAAAAAATATTATCGACTTTTTAAAAGCCTCGGCTCAAAAAAAGAACCAGTCGCTGACCCTTTTGCTTCCGGAACAAGCACTTCCCGAACTCGTTGCCGATCCCATCGCCCTTGAAAGTATTTTTGGTAATCTCATCACAAACGCCATCAATTACACCCAGGACGGCGGAGAAATCAACGTCACGGCGGATATGGCGGGAATCAATATTCGTATACGGGTAAAAGACAATGGATTCGGTATCGCGGATAAATATCTGGATAAAATCTTTGAAAGATTTTACAGGGTCAAGGATGACAAGACCCGTTACATCACCGGAACGGGCCTTGGGCTGCCCATTGTCAAGGGGCTTCTCGATTCCATCGGCGGAATCATCGATGTCGAGAGCGAGTTGGGAAAAGGGAGTGTGTTTACGGTGTTAATACCCGTCAAGCTTTGATGAATTCGTAAAAAGTCGCTATTTTTTGACTTTTTTTTGAGAAATCACAAATTTTCATTCAGCGCTTTTAAAAATTCTTCGGGCGGGACCTGAATGCCCGTCCAGAGCGCCAGGGTCCGCCTGGACTGATAGGCAAGGGACGACAAACCGTCCATGAACCGTGACCCGATTCGCCGGGATAGATCCTGCCACAAATTGTTGCTGCGGCCGTAATTCAGATCGACGACCAGTTCACAATTCTTTAAGGAAAGTTTTTCAAGCAACGCCGCCATGTCTGATGACTCATCCGGACTGGAAACAGAGGTGGCGTTGACCACGATGTCGACAGTCGGCGTTCGATCCGCGAGGTCCTCCGGCCGCATGGCTTCTCCCCCGAAACGTTCCACGATTTGAAGGGTTTTCTCTCTGTCGCGGCCGACAACGAAAATAGAAGTGGTTCTCAGCCAGTTCAAAATAAATACAATGGCCCTGGCCGCTCCGCCGGTGCCGAAAACAAGGGCGGATTTGCCTTCCACTTCGAACCCCGAATCATTCAGCGCATCCATGAAACCGATGGCGTTGGTGTTGTATCCTTTGAGAATATCGCCGCTGCGAACGATGGTATTAATGGCGCCGATAATGTTCGCACCTTCCGAAAGAACATCCAAATGGGGTATGACTTTCTCTTTGAACGGTATGGTGATGTTCGCGCCGGCAATATTTAACACCCGTATGCTTTGCAATGCGGAACCGATCCGGAGCGAGTCGACGCTGAAAGGGACATAGACCGCTTTCAATCCGATCCGTTTTAGAACCGTCGAAAATATGATCGGCGACTTTGAACGCATGACCCGTTCATCGCCTAGTATACAATATACCTGCATGCAGCATCTTTTCAGTATTTATGGATGGCCACTTGTTAGACAAAAAACCTGCTCCGGTTTTCCAGAGCAGGTCTGTTAAGGGAAAAAACCGGTTATAAACCGAACTCGGCCAAATCCGGCCCGAGATATTCCCGTTCATTTTCACCGAGAATCCCGAGGGACAGGCATATGATGGTCCATAAATGCGTGGTGTGATAATTCCCGCCGTAATGTTCTTTGAGGTCGTGGATCTGGGCATGGCAGTTATGGCACGGTGTCAGGCAGTAATCGGCCCCGGTTTCCAGGATTTGTTCAAATTTTCGCCTGCCGTAATATCGCCGGGCTTCCGGAAGCCCGGACTGAAGGTAACCACCGCCGCCACCGCAGCAGTAGTTGTTGGATCTGTTGGGCTGCATGTCCACGAAATTCTCTTCGCCCACCACCGATTTGACAACATACCGCATATCTTCCGCCACCGCGTCGCCGAAGCTTTTTCGAACCAGTTGACACGGATCCTGGACCGTGAATTTGATTTTCAGATCCCTGTTCCAGTCGGAATTGACTTTCAGCTTTCCTTCACGGATCCACTGGGCATAGTATTGAATGATGCTTTTACATTCAAAATTGTGTTCGATGTTGAACCGTTGCAGTCCGACCCGGACCGCAAAAAGTTCATGCCCTCACTCGGTATTGAGCCAGACTTTGCATTTGAGATTATCAACGGCCTTGGCCTTGACCCGGACGATGTTTTCCCAGTTCTCCAGATCCGCACAGAACAGGCAGTAGTTTTCCGCGGCCCATCCTTTGGACCCATAGGTCCAGTCGGCGCCGACCAGATGTAATATTTTCCAAAGCGGCACCATTTCATCCGGTTCGGTGACCGGCTCGCGAGAGTTCTGGTTCAAAAAGAAATAGGCGCCTTCTTTGTCCATGGGAACCTGAAGATCTTGGAAACCGTCCTGGCTATCGCGAACTTCTTCTGCAACATCTTCCACGACAAATCGCCAGTCTTCTTCGGTGGCGCCCATGGCGCTGCAGGTATCGTTTTTCAGCGCCATCTCGCACGATCCCCGAATTCCCTTGGGCTGGTCTGCTTTGGGCCAGTTGCTGCGAATATTGAATATCAGTGCGGCGATGTCGATCTTCATGGGGCAGGCATACGTGCAACGGGTGCACATGGTGCACATCCATGCCCAGTTCGAATTTACGATTTCCTGGTCAAGCCCGAGAGACGCCATGCGAAGAAATTTTCTGGGATCCATATCTTCCAGACCCGCGGCCGGACAGCCTGAGGAACAAAGACCGCAGGTCAGACAAAGATTCAGGTTCCCGCCTTCGGGCAATAGCGACATCACATGGTCCTTAAACGTGCTGTTCTTCTTCCCTTTAATCTCGATAATCCCGGATGGCATTATCCCCTCCTTTTAATTAAAGATCGACGATGTGAAAAACAGGCACTGGATACCGTCCATCTTCAATTGAGAATTTCCGTTGTAAACACCTATGACGGCTTCTGCCGCTCGATCAGCCGAGCAGCCGTTTAATGCTTTCCGAGATTTGCTCCGCCGACGCGGGCTTGGCGATATAGTCGTCCGCCTCCGTGGACATCCCATCCCGGTGGGTATATCGCGTCGATGTGACGTGCGATGCAACGGCCGTCAAAAGGATGACGGGAATATTGCAGCACTTGTCATCGGCTTTCAATTTTTTACACACCTCGTATCCGTCCATTTCAGGCATCATCACATCCAGGACAATGGCATCCGGCGGGTTGGCCTGAACTTTCTCCAGTCCCTCGATACCATTATAAGCCAGCTCGACTTCGAAGCCCTCTTTTTCCAATTGACCCTGAACAATCGAGCAGAAATCAGGCTCATCATCGACGACTAAAATTCTTCTTTTTTCACTCATTTTAAGCCTCCTTGATATTGGCACCGGTCATTTGTCATTGACCTTTTGCCCATTAAACGATGATTTCTCAGCGTTCTTATTTAGAACAATGTACATTGCTTTTAATTTAAAAAAACGGTGTTTCACCGGCGTATGATTTCAGGGGACCTGACGCCGAATCCTCATGCGCCTAAAAGCTACGCCGGGCTCGGCCTGGGATAAAGACCCGATTTTTCAACGATTTCAGAAACCTTATCTTCCCACTCGATGGCCATGACATGAAAGCCGGCTATCCCTTTTACTTCTTTCAGCCGTTGAATGGTTTCAATGCAGATTTTAATGCCTTCCTCGGGCTGTTTTTCTTTGGGGGTATCGGCCATCCGTTTGACCATTTCATCCGGCACTTCGATCCCCGGCACCCTGTTTTTCATGTACCGCGCCATTCCGGCGGATTTAAACGGCGTTACACCGGCCAGGATATAGACTTTATCCAGCAGTCCGCGATCGCCGGCCATTTTTATCCAGAGTTCAAATTTATCGATGTCATATATGCACTGGGTCTGTATAAATTCGACCCCCGCGGTGACTTTTTTGGCCAGCCGGGGAACTCGGATTTCAAACGGATCGGCAAAAGGATTCGCTGCAGCCCCCACAAACATCTGCGGCGGACGGCTGATATCGTCTCCTCCCAAAAATTTTCCCTCGTCCCGCATATGCCGCACGGTTTGAATCAACTGCATGGAGTCGATATCATGGACATTCTGTCCCGTGGGGCAATCTCCGAAACTCTGGTGGTCCCCGGAAAGGCAAAGGATATTGAATATGTCAAAGGAAGCCGCGCCGAGGATGTCGCTCTGAAGCGCAATTCGGTTTCGATCGCGGGTCACCATTTGCAGCACCGGCTCAAGCCCCATGAGTTTGAGGCGTATACATGCGGCCAGACTGCACATACGGGTTACCGACGTCTGGTTGTCGGTGATATTGATGGCGTCCACATGATCCTTGATCATATTGGCTTTTTTAACGATCACCTCGGGATCGCTTCCGCGGGGGGGGCCGCATTCGGAGGTAACGGCCATGTGGCCGGCGGCCAGTATCTTTTCCAGTTTGCTTGGTGTCTTTGATTTCATTCCTGCACATCCTCCCTGACAACTTTTCTGGGTCCCCCGGCCCTGTCAAAGGACCAATCTTTTAAGGCGCAGATCTTTTCGTAATCATCGAGCCGGTTGAGTGCCTTGAGACGATCAACAATCAATTGCCAGGCACAATCGATGTCTTTGTTTATTTCACAACTGCCGTGGACGGAACCGCCGCACGGTCCGTTCAGAAGCCGTTTTGCACAGCGGGAAACCGGACAAATCCCGCCGGTACTCGCCAGAATACACTGACCGCACGCCTGGCACCGTTCCGTCCATAAACCCCGTTTCTCTGTGACACCCAGAAAACAGGTGTTTACGCCGGGATAGACCGGTGTATCATGATATTTTTCAGCCATAAACTGGACACCGACGCCGCACGCAATGGAAACAACGGCATCATACTGATCCATTCTGTCCCGAATCTCTTCAAGATACTCATGATCGCACTGTCGCTCCAATGTCACTTCATCGATTTTGACATCGCGTCCCTGGTTTAAAAAATACATTCTAAGGGCCGAAGCGAGAACCCCGACCTCCTTCTTTCCGCCCGCCTCACAGACCGTCACGCATTCATTGCAGCCGAGAATCAGGATTTTTTCATGTTCTTTGATTTCTTCTATAATTTCTTCGATGGGTTTTTTGTCGGCGACAATCATAAGACCTCTCTTTCAATAAATATGTAATCTTACCTGAAGCGCTGATATTCTCTAAAATCCAAAGTGTCCCAAGATTAAAACGTAAAATGGTTTATGCGGCCCTGTTTTTGCTCTGTTTAATGGGATTGGGTCCTAACTTTCTGATCCTTTCATCCATTTCAATGGCAATCTGTGCAAAACGGGGTCCTTCGCTGGATGAAAGGTTATACATCTGTACGCGCTCTCCGCCCATGCCGATGACATCCAGAATATGTTGCGCCTGTTCCACCCGTTTTCTGGCCCTGAGGTTACCGCTGTTGTAATGGCAATCTCCTTCCATACATCCCACCGCATATACGCCGTCCGCTCCTTTTTCAAAGGCGTGGAGGATGTGAAGGACATCCAGTTTCCCGGTGCAGGGAAGGAGAATGATTTTAATATCCGTCGGATATTGCAGTCTCATGGAACCTGCCAGGTCCGCTGCCGTATACCCTCAGAAACTGCAGCAAAACGCGATGATGATCGGTTCGAAATCTTCTGTCATCATACCCCCTTGGATTGATGCTTGCTTGCCCTGTTAAATCCTCCAAAGGAGGGCTGCCAAAGGCAGCATTTAACAGGGTGAAATTGACGATTGAAATTTTACACCAACACTACATAACGCCTTCGAGCAGCGCATCGACCTTGCTCAAAATCTGAACGTCTTCATACCAGTTGAGTTCAATGGCCTTGGCCGGGCATTCCGCCGCGCAAACACCGCATCCGTGGCATAAAGCAATATCGATTTCGCTGACGCCGTCCGGGTTGATCCTCGGCACCTGGTAGGGACAGGACCGGACACAAATCAAACATGACGCACAAAGGTCTGCATCGACCTGTGCCGTAACCGCCGACAGCGTCAATTGCGGTTGTGATAAAAATGTTGTGGCCCTGGAAGCCGCAGCAAATGCCTGGGAAATCGATTCATGCAGCAGCTTGGGACTGTGGGCGGTTCCGCAGACAAAAATGCCTTCCGTTGCCATGTCCACCGGTCTCAGCTTGACATGGGCTTCCATAAAATGCCCCTCGGCCGTTCTGGCCAGTTTTACAATGGATGCGAGCTCCTCGGTATCTTCCGCCACCATCCCTGCGCTCAGTGCCAACAGGTTCGCATCGACGCGAAGGGTGCGGCCCAGAAGGGGATCCACAAAGGTTACCCTCACCCCCTTTTCCGTTGATTCCACGGTCGGCGGATCTTCGGGACGGTACCGGGAAAAAATAACCCCCTGTTTTCTTGCTTCGGTATAATAGTCTTCCAAAAGACCGTACGTCCTGATATCCCGGTAAAGGACGAAAACATCGGCATCCGGCTGAAGTTTTTTGATGTGAAGTGCATTCTTGACGGCGCTCTGGCAGCAAATTCTGGAGCAGTTCGGATTCTTTTCGTTTCTTGATCCGACACACTGGATCATGACCACCCGCTCAAGGTCTTTGGCGCCTTTTTCTTTCAGCCGCTGAGCCAGTTCGATCTGGGTCACGACGTTTTCATTCTCTCCGTAAAGAAATTCGTCCGGGCGGTATTCCGTTGCGCCGGTGGCCAGGACAACGACGCCGTGATCGATCTTTCGTTCATACATACCCGGTCCCACCAGCACCTCGGTGGTAAAATTCCCCTTGAATCCGGAAAAACCGACGATCAGCGACCGGGTCAGCACCTGGATATCCGGATGGGAAGTGACCTTTTCAATCAGGCCTTCAAGGTAAGTTCCGATGTCCCGGCCTTCGATGGTTGACGTGAGTCGGTTGGCCATGCCGCCGAGTTCTTTTTCCTTTTCAATCAGCACTACAGGAAAGCCCTGGTCGGCCAGGCCCAGCGCGGCATTCATCCCGGCCGCTCCGCCGCCGATCACCAGCGCCCTTTGGATCACCGGAATCTTTTTTTCGTGCAGCGGATGAAGCGTTGCGGCACGGGCGACCGCCATTCGAATCAGATGTTTGGCCTTTTCCGTAGCTTTTTCCGGAGCGTCGGAATGGACCCATGATCCCTGATTCCGTATGTTGGCCATTTCAAAAAGATATTTGTTCAAACCGCATGCTTCGAGGGTGTCCATGAAGATGGCCTCGTGGGTTTTCGGGGTGCATGCCGCCACCACGATCCGGTTGAGGTTGTTTTCTTTAATGATTGTTTTCATCTGTTCCTGGGAATCCTGGGAACAAGTGAACAGATTTTGTTCGGCGTAGGCCACATAGGGAAGCGTTTTGGCATATTCTTGCACCTCATTAACATCGACAACACCGGCAATATTAATGCCGCAGTTGCAGACGAAGACACCGACTCGCGGTGCTTGGCCGGTCACGTCGATTTCTTCCGGGATTTCCACGCTGACCGTCCGGGTATTGCGGGCCGCATTTAAAAATCCTCCGGCGAGACATGCCGCAGCGCTGGCTTCGGTGACGGAACTCGGAATATCTTTGGGTTCTTGAAAAACACCGCAGGCGTAAACCCCCGGACGGGATGTCTCCACCGGCGCAAAAGGTTGTGTCACCGCAAAGTTGTATTTGTTCAGATCAACCTTTAATCGCCCGGCCAATTCGGCCGTCGATTCGGAAATCTTAAGGCCCACCGAGAGAACGACCATGTCGAAAATCTCTTCATTAAGTTGTCCGTCGGTATCCACATACCGAAGGCGAAGATCTTTGTTCTCTCCGATTTCATCGATGGTATGGACACGGGCGTTGACAAACCGGATACCGGCCTTGTCTTTTGCCCGCTGGTAGTATTTTTCATAATCCTTTCCGAATGTCCGGATATCCATGTTAAAAATGGCACAATCCAGATTCCCGCCGGCGTGCTCTTTTGCCACCATCGAATCCTTGATGGCATACATGCAGCAAACCGAGGAACAGTACCCGTTGCCGCACTTGTTGGTATCGCGGGATCCGATGCACTGGAGCCAGGCGATCTTTTCCGGTTCTTTCTGATCGGACGGCCGGACCAGATGGCCCATGGTGGGGCCCGAAGCGCTGAGAATACGTTCGAACTCCAGACTTGTCAGAACGTTGGGATTGCTTTTGTAATGGTAAAACTGTTCTAATCCCGAAGGATCGAAGGGCTCGCTGCCCGGACACAGAATCACGGAACCGACCTCGATATCTTTTTCGACCGGTACCTGGCTGTGATCAATGGCTTCTGCCAGGCACGCATCCACGCACTGGTAACATTCGCTGCAATACCCGCAGTTCAAGCAGCGCCCAGCTTCCCGACGGCCCGAATCCTCGTCAAACCCCAGTTCCACCTCTTTGAAATTGCCTTCGCGATGTTCTACCGGCAGTTCCGGCATTGTTGCCCGTATGATTTTAGGCTCATCATCAGATATCGGACGATAACGGGCATCCTTGGACGGCTCAGGCTCTCTTCCCCGGACCATATCGAGGCCGTCAAAATACCTCACCATCGATTCCGCCGCTTCCCGGCCCGCGGCAATGGCCGCGATGGCAATTCCGGGACCGGTTTGCAGGTCGCCGCCGCCAAAAACACCCTCACGATTTGTTGCGTAGGTGACGGCATCCGCCTCCAGTGTTCCCCAGCGAGAAAAATTCAATCCGGTGAGATTTTCGATGGCCGACAGGTCCGGTCGCTGTCCGATGGCGGCAACCAGTTGATCGATCTCCATATCATATTCGCTGCCGGGAACGGGAATCGGACGTCTTCGGCCGGATGAATCCGGCTCGCCCAGTTCCATTCGTATACATCTGAGCCCGACGACGCTGCCGTCATGGGTCAGTATTTCCTGGGGTGCCGAAAGATAGGTTATCTTAACGCCCTCGGCCTCGGCCGCCTGAATCTCTTCCTCCCATGCGGGCATTTCGGTACGGGTTCTCCGGTAAATGATATTCACCTCATCGGCACCCATACGAACCGCTGACCTCGATACGTCAATGGCCACGTTTCCGCCGCCGATGATGGCCACCTTTTTCCCCACTTTTGTCTTTCCGGTTAGATTGGCTTCTCTCAAAAAGTCGACGCCCTGTCGAACACCCTTTGCTTTTTCGCCGGGAATTCCCAGATCGATTCCCCGGTGGGCGCCCAGCGCCAGGTATACCGCTTTATACCCGTCATTTAACAGATCATCGATTGTCAACTCCGCTCCCAGGGGGGTATTGGTTTTAATTTGCACACCCAGATTCGTAATAATTTCAATCTCTCTGTCCAGAATCTCCCGCGGCAGCCGGTGCGGCGGGATACCGACCCTGAGCATGCCGCCGGGTTCGGGCTGGGCTTCGAAAACGGTGGACGTCACACCTTTTCGCGCCAGATGATATGCCGCGGAAAGTCCGGCCGGCCCGGAGCCGATGATCGCGACCTTTTCTTCTCTGGCGGGAAGGCATTTTATCTTGATCTCTCGGGGATCGAACAGATCCGCAGCCAGACGTTTCAGGTTGCGGATGGCCACGGGTTCATCGACGTCGCAGCGGCGGCATGCATCTTCGCATTCATGGGGACAGATCCGGCCCAGAACCCCGGGAAAAGGATGATCTTCCATAATGATTTCCAACGCTTCCTTATATTTTCCCTCTTTGACCATCTGGACATACCCTTGGACATTTTGTCCGGCGGGGCATGTCATTCGACAGGGTGCAAGATCCGTTTTCTGAATCGCAAAAGCGCCCGGAATCGCCTGGGCGTATTTTTTATATGTCGCCTTTTTCAAGGAAAGTCCCCCGTCGTATTCATTGGGAAGATCGACGGGACAGACCTTAATACATTCTCCGCAACTGGTACATTTTGAAAGGTCTATAAAACGGGGCTCTTGACGGATCCGGGCGGTAAAACGCCCTTTGTCGCCTTTCAGGTCCAAAAGCTGTGTGTTGGTTAGAAGCTCTATGTTCAAATGCCGGCCGACCTCGACCAGTTTGGGCGAGATAATTCACATGGCACAATCGTTGGTTGGGAAGGTCTTGTCGAGCTGAGACATGAGCCCGCCGATGGCCGACGACCTTTCCACCAGGTACACGTAATAACCGGAGTTGGCGAGATCCAGGGCGGACTGCATGCCGGCGATGCCGCTGCCAAGCACCATGACCGAACCGACAAAATCTTTTTCCCGCCTCGTGACGGCACTGTTTTCCTTCTGATGATTTGTCTGCTCCATTTTTCCCATCCTTATATTATTCAAAGTATTTCAGGGAGCTTATGTTCCCACCCGAGCGTTGCGATATGGACGCCGCTGAAGCCTTCTTCCTTTAATAACGAGACCATTTCCGATGCGATCAGCGTACATTCGCGAACTTTGTCTGAAGATTTTTGGATGCGGTCCAGCAATGACTCCGGAACATAAACATCATCCACATTCCGCATCATGTAACGGGCCATTCCCAGAGACTTGAGCAGCATCACCGTGGGAATGATTTTTGCTTTTTTAAGGTCCACCCGTTTCATAAACGGCTCAATGGCGCTGAGATCAAATAACGGTGGAGAAATAAAAAACACGACCCCCGCGTCAATCTTTTTGTTCATCTCTTCGACCACCAGCTCGGGAGATTTTCCTTTAGCGCCGGCATTCACCGTTGAACCGACCAGAAATTGAGGAGCGCCCGAAAGCTCGATCCCGGCCATGTCCTTTCCTTTCTGGAGCTGACCGATGGCGCCGAGAAGCTCCAATAGATCGATGTCATACACCGATCTTGCTTGAAAATGGTCCCCAAAGCTGGGATCTTCTCCGGTGACCGCCATGACGTTGGTAATCCCGCAGGCACTGGCCGCCAGAAGATCCGCCTGGAGCGCGATTCGGTTTCGGTCTCTGCAATTGAGCTGCATGACCGTTTCCATGCCTTTGGCTTGTAAAATCATTGCACCGCCCAGAGAACTCATCCGCATGACGGCGTTGCTCATTTCCGGCACCACAAAGGCATCCACCTTTCCTTTGACTTTCAAGGCACCGGTTGCCATCGTAGAGACATCCACCCCTTTGGGGGGCTCCATTTCCGCAAGGACGGCAAATTCCCCTGCATCGAACTTGCGCTTTAATTGCATATGATTACCTCCGCTTTGCCGCTTTCTCTAGAAGTGGTTTCAAAACCTTCCACAGAAGCTCAGAGGACGCAGAGACCGGTGGCTTTTCCTTTGCCGTTTGAGGATAGGTGCCAAAGGAAAAATAATAGCAGCAGGATGGCTGCAAAGAAGCTTTGGGTCGTGGGTGATTAACCTTAATTTTTTTGGCATCAAATTCAATCTTCCTTTGTTGGGGTGGGCTTTTGCACGCCATTCAATTCAACCTGTTGAATTTTCCCTGTCGAAATCCCATCGGATTTTCTTAAGGAAAGGCGAAAATAAATGAAGCGCATCATGTTAAAAACAATCTTCTGCGTCCTCTGAGCTTCTGAGGCGAGTCGTCATTGAACCCTCAATCACCGTCAAATGCCTTATGATCATCAGCATGAGCAACAATCGTGCCGGGAAATTGAATCAAAATGAAATATAAATAATCAATGTAATTTCAATCAAATATAAATATTATGGATCCCGGGTTTCTTGTTCTTATTGATTTTATAAAACTCGGCTATTGTGCCAATTTGGCATATGTGATACATATAAACGCGTTCTGTCCGTCCGCTGAAAAAGAATCGTGCCATTTTGGAATGGTTCTTTTTGGAATAGCTCTTTTCGGACTTTATCTGGATATTGCTGAGGAACAGATATGGATTGTAAGATCATCGTCATTGACGATGACCTCGATTTTCTTGAGATTTTAAAAGGACATCTTTTGAATTCGGGGTTCCAAAATATTCGAACGGAAGATAACTCGCGGATCGTTGCATCTCTCTTTGAAGAAGGGAAGAATTTCGATATTGCGCTGATCGATATGACCATGCCGGAAATAGATGGGTTAAATCTTCTTGAAATTATAAAAGAAATAAGCCCGAGAACAGAATGCATTATGGTCACTGCCGTCAACGAAGCCCGAGTCGCCGTGGAGTGTTTGAAAAAAGGAGCGTATGATTATCTTGTAAAACCGGTATCCAGGGAAGATCTTATTTTTTCAATGAAGCGGGTTCTGGAAAAGAAACAACTCATGGATATTCTGGATATCGGAAAAAGCCGAACCCTTCCCCGTCTGAAAAATGCTGAGCCGTTTAACCCCATTGTCACACAATCACCCAAAGTTATCAGAATCTTAAAGGAGGCGGAACTCCATGCCGGAAGCGACGTTCCGCTTTTAATCACCGGCGAAAGCGGAACCGGTAAAGAACTTCTAGCATGGGCCATTCATAAAGCCAGCTTAAGATTCCGTTTTCCTTTTACGCCGGTCAATATGGCGTCGCTGACCGGCAATCTGTTTGAAGCGGAGTTTTTCGGGCATACCAAAGGCGCGTTTACCGGCGCCGAAGGTTCTCGCCGGGGTTATTTGGAATATACCCAACACGGAACCCTTTTTTTAGATGAGATCGGAAACCTGGCGTCGGAACTTCAGGGGAAACTGCTGCGGGTGTTGCAGGACGGGGAATATTTCAAACTGGGTGCCAGCAGCCGGCAGAAAGCCGATGTTCGATTCATCGCAGCCACCAATGAAGATCTCGAAAAATTGATGGCTAAAAAGGCGTTTCGCAAAGATCTGTACTACCGTATTCGGGGCGGCTGGCTTCATCTGCCACCTTTGAGAGAAAGAAAAGAGGATATTCCGCTTCTGGCAAACAAATTCTTAAAAGAATACGCCGGCAATAAAAGTCGTATTGACGAAGATGCCGCATGTTTGCTAATGGAATACGACTATCCCGGAAATATTCGCGAACTCAGGTCGATTCTGCAATCGGCGGTAAACCTTGCACAGGGAAAGCCTCTTTCGGCGGATGTTCTCCCCGGGCATTTAAAACAGCAAAAAAGCCTATTTAAATGTTCGGTTACGTCGGCCTCCGGAGAAATCCTGCCGCTTTTTGAAATTGAAAAATCACATATTATCAAGGTCTACGAACTGACGGGTCGGAACAAATCGCAAGCAGCCAGACGTCTTGGCATCGGACTAAACACCCTCAGAAGGAAACTGAGGTCTTACCATAAAGAATAAATGTTCATGGCGATAATTTGCGTGCTCTTATTATTTCGGAACACAGAACGTTATGCGCGTTGACCGTATAAAAGCATTGTTCGATCACCCCGGCAAACTGCTTTCAACGGTGCTGTTGCTGGTGGCATTCCATTCCCTGGTAATGGGCCTGATATTGATCACACAACCATCCGCCCTTATGCGATTTGCGGGATTCGGTCCTAATTGTGATCGCTTTTTTCCTACCCAGGGCGGTGTTTTTCATCTTCTTATGTTCGTTCTTTATTTATTGGGCGCAATCCATATTGAAAAATATTATTATTTCATTGTATTTTCAATTTTCATAAAGGCCGTTGCAACCTTCTTTCTGTTGATTTACGCTTTTGTCGTCGAATTTAAAGGGGTGATCCTGTTGTCCGGTATTGCTGACGGTATAATGGGATTGATGATTTTTATGGCGTTGCAGTACTATCTTCATGCAAAAACAATGAATAAAAGTAGGCCGTAAAAAAGATGAACGAAATATTACCGGGAATAGTGGTCACCGGGGCATCCGGTTTTATCGGAAGGCATTTTGTCATTGCCGTATCCGGCAAATATCGTCTTTTTTGCATCGCGCGTCGCAGCCAAAAGGAAGTCGGCATACCCTATCATGACAATATACATTGGCTTCAGGTGGATGTAACGAATCGCGAAAGTCTGATGAATGTGTTTTCTTATATTAAAGATCACGGCGGTGCTGATTATGTCTTGCATCTGGCCGGGTACTATGACTTCACCTATAAAGAAAACCCGGCATATGAGAAAATCAATGTCGCCGGAACACGCAATGTTCTGGATATGTCGAAATCGCTGGGGATTAAACGTTTTATTTTTTCCAGTTCTTTGGCGGCCTGCAATTTTCCTCCCAAGGGAAAGGCATTGACCGAAGAGAGTCCTTTGGATGCGGATTTTCCCTATGGCCGATGTAAAAGAAAAGAAGAAACGATCATTACGGAATATTCGAAAGTTTTTCCATGCTCAATTGTCCGGTTGGCAGCGGTATACAGTGACTGGTGTGAATATCCCATGCTGTATATGCTGCTAAGGTACTGGCTGTCTGAAAACAAACTCATGTCGAGAATTCTGATCGGAAGCGGAGAGTCAGCCCTGCCATATATCCATATCAGAGACCTCATTAAAGCATTTTTACAAATCATGAAAATCAGCGATACACTTCCGCCCCTAACGACTTTCATTGCCAGCCCCCAGGGGAGTGTATCACAAAACGAGCTTTTTAACACCGCTACAAGGTATTATTACTGGCATGAGATCAAGCCGTTTAGAGTGCCGAAATTGCTGGCTTTTATAGGTTTGATTGCCATATCGCTCTTGGGCCGGCTAAGTGGCAAGGAAACTTTGGAACAGCCATGGATGACCAAGTATGTCGATAAAAAATTAACGGTGGATGCATCCGCTACCTACAATGCTCTGGGCTGGAAACCTACACCTCGCTATCATATATTGCGAAGATTGCTGTTTTTAACCGAAAAAATGACCGGCCACCCAAACAATTGGACATTCCGCAACGAAGTCATTATCAGGAAAGTCGCATTTCGGAAAAGCATTTTAATTTACGATATCCTGGCCCAATTGCGCGAATCGTTGGTCGAAAAAATCGCAGCGGAAGTGATGCATCCGAAAAACGAGCATCGTTTCCCGAATTATCGAAAAATGTACGGCGAACTGCTCAAATGGTATATCACCTTGAATTACCAGTTGGTCGCCGCTGCGGTGAGAAGCAGAGACAGATCCATCATACCGGTTTATGCTCAAGTAATCGCCTATAAACGTTATATGGAAGGCTTTGAGGCAAATGAGGTGAAGAATTTAATGCTGTTGATCGGAAGAACCATGAAAGAATATCTTCTTTCAAGACCGGAATTAAAAAATTCGAACCGCCAAGTGGAAGACTACGTGATCTTAACGTCACAATTGACGGCGGATGAATTTGAAGATGCATATGAAATTTTTGAAGAGCAATCTCCGGAGCAGCAGCCTCCGGCCAACGTTGCGCAGCTCACCAGCATTGAAAATCTTAAGCGGATCTTGCGGCGGCTTGAAGATGTATACAGCGATGCCTTTTCAAATCAGCTGAAGAAAGAGGCTGCATTCGATGACGATACCTTTTTTGTAACTTTAGACCGCCAAGATGGGCGTGCGTGAACATTTCATTAGAAGCTATCTCAAAATAAAGATTTTGGTTCAAAATCAAAGCGGAGCCGAGTTTTAACCCGCCCCGTCTTACGGGATCTTCGACACGCATACTCAAGTATGTCGAGGACTTAAAATGAGGTTCCAACGCCGAGGCTTGTCCGCCTCTGGCGGATTGGGTCAAAAGAATATTTTGAGATAGCTTCTAAATCTTTACACGATTTTATTCTCCAACAAATTTGCGATGGTAATGGAATCCAGTTCTTTGTAAAGTGCCTGAGTGGCTTTTTGCCAACCCAGCCGAACTGCGCAATCGCTGCTCTTTGAACACTTTTCGGGGTTGCCGATACAATCGACAAGATCAGGCTGACCTTCAAACAGTCGGGTAACGTCACCCAAAGTAATTTGGTCCGGTTTTTTAGCAAGCATGTGCCCGCCTTTAGGCCCCCGAATACTTTTAACCAGTCTTGCCTTTTTGAGGGGACGGATAATCTGTTCGAGATATTTCACGGAAATATTCTGCCGCATGGAAATCTCGCTCATCGTAACCGCGCCATTACCCTGATGTTGAGCCAGGTCGATCAACAGTCGGGCACCATAACGCGTTTTTGTGGTAAGTTTCATATCGTTTAAATTAGCGGTTGTATTATAGATGGATTTAATATATATAAATTTACTATGATATAAATTTTGGAACCGGCCTTTGTCAAGCCTAAAGTCTCCGGCAAATCATACTGATATCATGACAAAGAAATATACCAAGACAGTACCTCCCGCCGATCTTGAGCGATGGATCAGCTTGCCACTCATCGAAAGCATTCCTCTGGGCATTGCCGTCATCGATTGGCATTACAATCTGGTTTATGCCAACAAGGCTTTTGAAAAACTGTTCGGCCCCTGGAAGAATCGAAAATGTTACAACGCCTACAAAAACAAAGATGAAATGTGTGCGTACTGCGAAAGCACCATGACATTTAAAGACGGGCTTTCCCGCGTAAACGAAGAGGTGGGATATGACATAGACAATCGCCATATCAGCTATTTACAGCACGCCACCCCTATCGTGGACGAAGATGGTAATATCCCCTATATCATCCATATTTTCACCAATATCACCGAAGCCACACAGATTCGCGATGAGCATAAGATTCTCTTTGACCAGGTCCCGTGCAACATTCTTTTAATTGGTAGGGACTTTCGTATCGTTAAAGCAAATAAACGGCTCAGGGATTCTCTCGGAAATCCCGAAGGACAATTCTGTTTCAAAGCCCTCAAAGGATTAAAGCACAATTGCAGTGAATGCACGGCAAGGCAAACGTTTGAAGATGGCCGGATACACACCGGGTATCACGCTTGGAGATCCAAAGGAAAGCGGCCCCTCCATTTACATGTGATCACCATACCGCTGAAACGCAAAGACGGCAGTTTTGATGTGGTTATGGAGATGGCGGTCGACGTTACGGAAACGATGAAGCTGCAGGACGGATTGAAATTTGCAAATACGTATCTGAATACCATCATTTCAACTTCCATGGACGGCATTTTTGCCGTGAATGAAAAGGGGAAAGTGACGATTTTCAATCCGGCGGCTCGAAAATTTTTTAAAATCAAGGATAACCAGGTGGTTTCGAGAGAAGATTTTACCGCCATACTCCCAAAAGATTTTTTAACCAAAGTGTTCGACCAGCGCGAACACGTTTATATGCCGGAAACGGAAGTTAAAACAATTGACGGCGATCCTTTTCCGGTACGTCTGGTGGGTAACAAGCTGATCGTTGACGACAAACCGATCGGTATGGCCTTTTCAGTTCAGGACCTAAGAGAAATCAAACAGCTTGAAACAGAAAAGCTGGAAGCGGAACGCCTATCGGCTGTGGGGCATACGGTCGCCGGCTTGGCTCACGGCATCAAGAATCTGAATACCGCCCTCGAAGGCGGTATGTATATGCTGAAAACAGGTCTGGAAAAAGGAAATATCGACCGTATTCAAAAAGGCATGGAAATGTTGTCACGGAACATCGAACGGGTTTCCGTATTTGTAAAAGCATTTTTAAGTTTCTCAAAAGGCCGTGAAATCCATGCCAAATTTTGCGATCCTGCAGACGTCGCAAAAGAAGTTGTCGATTTGTATTCCGTTGAAGCCGATAAGCTGGATATAAGGCTAAAATATGAAAAGACAGGTGATATCGCTCCGGCTCCCATTGATTTTGAAAGCATGCACGAATGCCTGACAAACCTTGTGGGTAATGCGATAGATGCCTGTCAGACGGGTGACAAAAGTCCGTGTTGTGTGACGGTTCGAACTTTTGAGAAGTATAGCACGATTATATATGAAGTGGCGGATAACGGATGCGGTATGGACGATGAGGTAAAGCGTAAGGTTTTTACAACCTTTTTTACCACAAAGGGTTTGGAGGGTTCCGGCATAGGATTGTTAATGACCAAGAAAATTGTCCATGAGCATGGTGGAACCATAGACTTGAAAACCAAGCCCGGAGAAGGAACAACATTCAGTATCAGACTTCCACGAAGGCGTTTGCCGAAAATAAAAATGAAATATGAGGAGGTGAAAAATGGCACAAGCATCTGAAAAAAGAATTCTGGTCGTTGATGATGAACCGGATGTCCGCAATTTTTTAGCGGCCTGTCTGGAAGATGTCGGGTTTATTGTTGAAACAGCAGTTGACGGTATCGATGCTCTTGAAAAGGTTGAAGCCTTTTCTCCTGATTTAATGACCCTCGATATGGTCATGCCGAGAATGCCGGGGATCAAGGTTATTCGAGAGTTGAGAAAACAAAAAAAATGGGCCAAATTGCCCATCATCATCATCACCGCTCATGCCCGGGATGACATGGGTAGCGAACAAATTAAGGAATTCATGGCCTTGACCTCAAACGTGCGCCCAAAAATGATATTGGACAAACCGATTTCAACCACCAATCTGATTAAAACAACATGCAAGATTTTGGGGGTCGAATGGGAAGGAAAAGAAGATACGGCTGAAGACATGTCGGATGAGCGCCATAAACTCGCAAAATTAATTCATCAAGCAGATTCGGATACATTAAAAAAAATACGTGACATGCTCAAAGAAAAAAAAGATAAAGAACCTTATTTTCTTTTTGAATAGCCAGGGACGATGTTGTTTTTATAACCTTAATGGCTCTAAATAGAGGATAAGCCTATCGAAACGGATATACTCATATGGGCGCGCTTCATTTTACTGGCCGTCAGTGCGCTGTTGTTGATTTTTATACTGATCCGGTTGAGATCCGCTGGAACAGGGACCGTTGAGCAGGCGGTTCGCGAAGAACTCCGTTTTGGCCGAGAAGAAGCCGCAAAAGCCGCAAAAGATCTCAGACAGGAAGTCTTTTCAAGCCAAAAATATTCTTTGGACACCATGGTTAAAACCATCGGCGAAATGGGCAAGGTCCAGAGCGATCAGCTCGAATCCATTGCGAAACACATTCAGGAATTGACGGAATCGAACAGGGCCGGCATCGAAAAGCTTCGAGGCACCATCGACGCACAGCTAAAATATCTGCAAGAAAGCAATGAAAAAAAGCTGGATCAAATGAGACAAACCGTGGACGAAAAGCTTCAAAGCACCCTTGAAAAACGACTCTCGGAATCATTCAAACTTGTCAGCGAACGCCTCGAAGCGGTCCAGCACGGCTTGGGGGAAATGCAGAATCTTGCCACGGGAGTCGGCGACCTGAAAAGGGTTCTCACGAACGTCAAAACGCGCGGCACCTGGGGCGAAGTTCAGCTCGGTTCACTCTTGGAACAACTATTGACACCGGATCAGTATGATAAAAATGTAAATATTAAAACCGGATCCATGGAGAGCGTTGAATATGCCGTTCGGCTGCCCGGAAAAGACGACACCGTCGATTCCAACGTATGGATGCCCATCGACTCAAAATTTCCCCAGGAAGATTATCTGCGGCTCGTGGAGGCCGCCGATGCCGCCGATGTCGAGGCCGTTCAAAAAGCTACGGCGGCGCTGATTCGTTCCGTACACGGTTCTGCGAAAGAAATTCGGGACAAGTATATCGAACCGCCCAAAACCACCGATTTTGCCATCATGTTTTTGCCGACGGAAGGACTTTATGCCGAAGTGCTCCGGCAGCCGGGTCAGGTAGAAAAAATTCAGCAGGATTACCGGGTTGTGATCGCCGGACCGACCACGCTCTCGGCAATACTGAATAGTTTGCGCATTGGTTTTCGCACATTGGCCATCGAAAAGCGATCGAGTGAGGTATGGAAGGTTCTTGCAGCGGTCAAAACCGAATTCGGCAAATTCGGAGACGTGCTGAGCAGGGTCAAAAAACAGTTGGATACCGCCTCGAATACCATCGATCAGACCGATGTACGAACCCGTGCCATGGCGCGTAAACTGCGGGAAGTTGAGGAACTGCCTTTGGAGACAACGGCAAAAATCCTGGAATTGGCGGATGAGGATAAAAAATGAGGTGATGATACGCGATTTGAGAGGATTCTTGCAAA
>CAZQAF010000047.1:0-27174 GCA_964591175.1 uncultured Desulfobacteraceae bacterium
TCGGCCTGATTACACCTGTAACCGGTCACCAGTCTAAACCATTTTAATATTCTGTTTCTGTATGATGATGTTTATGAAAGGAACAAATTGCAAATCATTCGCGGATATCTGAATAGTGCAGAATGAAACTTTTGTTATTTTGTTTAATGCCGTCATTGGTATCTGTAATGTTTTTTAGTTGTTGTGTATTCCATTTAATTTTTAACTTGACAAAAAAGTGAACTTTAAATAGAAAATAGCGTTCGGGCCGTTTGAGATATCTTGCACAAAGAGGTGAAAGCTCTCTAAGCTCAGAGGAGACAAAGGCGTCTATATCCCATATGGTGGGAAGACGTCTTTTTTTTTCAAGATTCGCTATTCAAAACAATCTCGTTGCAAGAAAAAATATACCGTCAGATGAGATGATGAAAATTGTGAC
Source organism: uncultured Desulfobacteraceae bacterium (assembly GCA_964591175.1). GTDB lineage: Bacteria > Desulfobacterota > Desulfobacteria > Desulfobacterales > UBA11574 > UBA11574. The sequence goes on from CAZQAF010000047.1 coordinate 419, forward strand.
CGATTAACCCTATAAATACATAGGCATTATTACATGACTGAAAATTTTAAACCCAAAATAACACTGTTCCATTGTATCAATGCATTTGGCGATGCTGATGAGCTTGCCTTAAACGACAAGGATGCGTTTGAGATACAAACCGTCAAGATGGCTTGTTCCAGTATGGTCAAGGATGTTTTTTTGCTTCGGGCTTTTGAAGCCGGGGCTGACGGAGTCATCGTAATGGTATGCCCCGAAGGGCAGTGCCGGTATATAGAAGGCAACATACGGGCAAAAAAACGCGTGGCATGGGTCCAAAATCTTCTGGATGAAATCGGACTCGACGGCCGACGATTGTTTTTGAACAACATGGCTTCCGGAGACAACGCCGCAGTGAATCAGGCAATGGACAATGTATTGAAAAACCTGGCCGAGGTGGGTCCAAACCCGGCCGTTTGATTGGAGTCGAGCAATGATAGTTGGAGAACAAAAATCCATAGCGGAAATCAAGGCAATCATCGCACCTTATAAGAAAATTCTTATTATGGGATGCGGCACCTGTGTCAAAACCTGTTTTGCAGGCGGCGAAGACGAAGTGGCTGTTCTGGCATCCGCCTTGAGGCTGGCCTGTAAAAAAGACGGGAAAGACATCGAAATCGAAGAATTTACCGTCGAGCGACAGTGTGAAAACGAATTCATCCAGGAAGGGGCGCCGGCCATTGCCCGAAACGAGGGGGTGCTCTCGTTGGCCTGCGGTGCCGGTGTTCAGGCCGTGGCCAGGCGGTTCGCCAATACCCCTGTACTTCCGGGAGTCAACACCACCTTTATCGGTGTTCTGGAAAAACAGGGGGTCTTTACCGAGGAATGTTCGGGCTGTGGGAATTGCGGGCTCGCCGTATTCGGCGGAATTTGCCCGGTCACCCGCTGTGCCAAAAAACTCTTGAACGGTCCGTGCGGCGGATCACAGAACGGCAAATGCGAGGTCAATCCTGAAACCGACTGCGCCTGGCAATTGATCATCGACCGGCTCAAGGCATTGGGGCAAATGGACAACTTAAGGATCTATGTCGCCCCGAAAAACTGGCAAACCAGCCTTTCAGGCGGCCCAAGAAAAATGGTGAGAGAGGACCACATGATATGAGCGAAAAACCGATCAGCAGGCTTCAGGAGATTTTAACAAAAGGAGAATTTGCCGTTACTGCGGAATGCGGTCCGCCCCGTGGCGCAAATCCCGGGATCGTCCGGAAAAAAGGCGAGATGCTAAACGGATACGTGGATGCCGTCAATGTCACCGACAACCAGACCGCCATCGTAAGAATGTCCAGCATTGCGGCATGTGCGCATCTTTTGCACATGGGCCTGGAGCCGGTAATGCAAATGGTGGTGAGAGATCGAAACCGGATCGCTTTGCAGTCGGACATTATGGGCGCCTATTCTCTGGGTATCAGAAACATTTTATGCCTTTCCGGAGACCATCAAAGTTTCGGCAGCCAGCCGGATGCGTTGAATGTGTTCGACATCGATTCTATGAATCTCATCCGGACCGTTCAGACCATGCGCGATGACGGAAAGGACATGAGCGGTTTTGAATTGAACGATCCGCCCCGGATGTTCATCGGCGCCGCCGCCAATCCCTTTGCCGATCCTTTTGAATACCGCGTGATTCGGCTGGCCAAAAAGATAGATGCCGGCGCCGATTTCATACAGACCCAGTGCATTTACAACATGGATCGCTTCAAGGAATGGATAAAAATGGCCCGGGAAGAAGGGTTGACCGAGAAAGTTTACATTCTTGGCGGTGTTACCCCCTTGAAATCCGCCGGCATGGCAAAATTCATGAACAACAAGGTCGCCGGCATGGACGTTCCTGATGCGCTGATTAAGCGGATGGCGGGCGTCCCCAAGGATAAGGCCGTGGAAGAAGGTCTTAAGATATGCCAAGAGACCATCGCCGAACTGCGTGACATAAAAGGCGTGCACGGGGTCCACATCATGGCCATCGAGTGGGAGGACATCGTCGGCAAAATCGTCAAAGAAGCGGGGTTGACGCCGAGACCCTAGGAATTGATGAATTTATGATTGTTGATTTATTATTGATGATGGAAGAGCGATAATTGTTAGAACAGGGCATTTCATTGGCTCCTGCATCGACATTCACTATTCAAAATTCATCATTCAAAATTCAAAATTTTTACAACATGCTGGAGAGTTAAATGCCGAAGAAGTATCATATTCCCCTTAAGACCGCCAATCCAAGGTATCATCCCATCGGTAAGTATGCCACGGTGGAATTCCGGGAAGACTGCGCCGGCAGTTGCAGAGCGTGCGTCAAGAAAAAATGTGTTTACGGAATTTTCAAGGACAACCACCTGCACATGAGCACCATGGAAGAACCCGAGTACCTTTATACCTGTAACAGTTGCTTCCGCTGCGTCCAGGAATGCACCAGGGGCATTTTTTCCCGGGTCATTAATCCGGAATACCGAACGTTGGGAGATGAATACTGGCGTCCCGATATTATCAACAGGCTCTGGTATCAGGCTCATACCGGAAAAATTCCGGTGTCCGGGGCCGGCTATCGAGGTCCCTTTGTGGCTGCGGGCTTCGATAGCATGTGGACCGATATGTCCGAAATCGTTCGCCCCACCCGAGACGGCATCCACGGGCGGGAGTACATCAATACCTGTTTTGAAATCTCTCGAAGGATATCCCCCTTAAAATTTAATGCCGACCTGTCGCTGGTTACCGAGACGCTTCCGATACTGGAAATTCCCATACCCCTGATGTTCCGGCTGCCGGACAAGCTGATCATCAATTCGCCCATTGTCGAATCGGCTGCCAAGGCGGCCCAAACCATGGAGACCTTTCTGCTGATCCGGCCTGAAGATTATTCGGATGCACTGTTGCCTTATGCCCGGAACCTGCTCCCCAGTATCACCAAAGGCAATGTCGCGGATCACGAAACGCTTATTCGGCAAAGTCGAGCCGTTGAACTGGCCTTTGACAAAAATATCGAAAACACCCTTGGCAACGTCCGTGACATAAAACCGGATATTGTTTCAATCGTTCGCATTCCTTTAAATGCCGATGCCGCATCCCGCGCCTTAAAAATTTCGGCGTTGGATGTCGATACGCTTCATTTTTGTGCAGACGAACACGGCAACGAACTGGATGCCGAAGATCCCCGGTTCTTGAAAGATATGATTAGAGAGGTTCATCTAAAGCTCGTCGAAGGTTCCGTGAGGCAAAAAATCAATCTGGTATTTTCAGGCGGGATCGCCATGGCCGAACATATGGCCAAAGCGATCATTTGCGGCGCCGACGGCGTCATTGTGGACATCCCTTTACTTATCGCCCTTGAGTGCAGATTGTGCTATCGTTGTCAAAAGGATCTCTCATGCCCTGCCAAAATAGACGACACCATCGATCCGGAATGGGGCAGCCAGAGAATGATTAATCTCATGGGGGCATGGCACAGTCAACTCATCGAAGTCATGGGCGCCATGGGCATCCGTGAAGCCAGACGGTTACGGGGGGAAGTCGGCCGATCCATGTGGTTCGAGGATCTGGAAAAGGAAAGCTTCAGCCCCTTATTCGGTAAAAGAAAAATAGCAGGATTAAAATAAATCATGAAAACAAACGACATTCACTTTCAATTCCCGAAAATCGTTCAAGTGCCGGACCGGTTTCGCAACCCCATCGGCAAATACAGCATCCGGCGAAATTCCAAGTGTATTTCATGCGGGTTGTGTGCAGAGCTGTGCCCTTATGGCGTACATCCGCGGTATGACGACTACAGCAAACCGCTTCGCCCGAAAGATTACAAATGCATCGGTTTTAAATGCAAGGAGCACGACTTTTTCTGCATCGACCGCTGCCCGGAACAGGCTTTGACGCTTCGGCGCAACCCCATACTGGAAACCCTGGGAGATTATCGATGGACCGCCGAGATGCTCATCGCCCACTGGGAAATGGCTGAAACCGGCAATCTTCCCATTGTCGATCTGGAGTACAACCTGGGCAACTCCGGCGGCGGTTTTGATAAAATCCGATTCAAAACACCGAACCCGGCCGACTACCTTTCCCTCGGCGATGATCAGATGGACACCAGCATATTGCTGAACAAACGCGGTGACGGCCGTCCGGAGGTGATCAACGGCATCCCCTGTTACGGCGGCGGCATGTCGTACGGTTCCACCGCCCTGCCGGTGATGGTGGCCAGAGCCCGGGCCGCGACGCTTCTAAACACCTTGACCTGCACCGGAGAAGGCGGATATCCTCAGGATTTGGTCCCGTATGCCGATCATGTCATCACCCAGGTGGCCACCGGGTTGTTCGGCGTCAGGGAAGAAACCATTCGGTTCGCGCCCATGGTGGAATTCAAATACGCGCAAGGCGCAAAACCCGGCTTGGGCGGGCATTTGCTCGGAGACAAAGTCACCCCTGAAGTGGCGGCCATACGGGAGACGGTGGTGGGAAACGCCCTGTTTTCGCCGTTTCCGTTTCACAGCGTTTATTCTGTGGAAGATCATAAAAAACACGTGGACTGGATCAAAGAAATCAACCCGAGCGCGTTGGTTTCCGTCAAGGTCTCTACCCCGACGGATGTGGATATGGTGGCTGTTGGGAGTTACTATGCCGGTGCCCATGTGGTTCATCTGGACGGGAGCTACGGCGGAACCGGCGCCGCGCCGGATATTGCCAAAAAGAACATCGCCATGCCCATTGAGTACGCCATTCCCAAGGTGCACCGGTTTTTACAGGAAGAAGGCGTCAGGGATCAGGTCTGTCTGATTGCCAGCGGCGGTATTCGTAACGCGCTGGATGTGGCAAAGGCCATCGCACTGGGTGCCGACGGCGCGGTTATCGGAACGGCGGAGCTGGTCGCCCTAGAATGTGTCCGTTGCGGTCATTGCGAAAGCGGCCGGGGCTGTGCCCGGGGAATCGCATCCACCGATCACGAACTCGGCCACATGATTTCAGAAGAATGGGCCACCCAGCGAATCGTCAACATGTATACGGCCTGGCGAAAACAATGGTGTGAAATTTTGAGACAATACGGGATGAAAAGCATCAGGGAACTGATAGGCCGGTCCGATCTTCTGGTTCATCTCGATTATTTGGATGAAGAAGAACGGTCAAACTATCAGCCGGCGCCGCAGGCAGAGCTGATTATTTAATACATTCACCAAAACGAATGATAGCTGAAAGGATAGAACACAGATGACACGGATTTTGCGGATTTTCACAGATCGTAAATTTTCGGGGCTGCGCCCAGTGAGCGAAGCGAACCCCAATAAATATCAGTGGAAATCCGTGCAATCCGTGTCATCTGTGTCATCTGTGTTCCATAAAAAAAAAGGTACTGAAAATGTTTAACGGTATGGATTCAAAAATTAAAAATATACTCAAATCCCGGGCCCGGCTGCCCCGCAACGAAGCCCCTTCCAAAAAATCCGCTGAAGAGGGGGGATGCGGTGTCACCGGCTTTATTTCATCCATTCCTATTCGCGGCCGCCACATTTACGAGCCTTCGGTCCAGATGCATAACCGGGGAAACGGCAAAGGCGGCGGCATCGCGGCAGTGGGACTCTCCGCAAAAGATTTAGGGGTCAGCCAAAAGATTCTGGATACGCATTATCTGCTTCAGGTCGCCCTGCTCGATCCGAAATCCCGGCCGGATGTGGAAGCGTCGAACATTTTGCCGTTCATGGAAGTCCATAAGGCCGAGCGTCTTCCCACGGTGGACGACTTTCGGGATGTCAAAGGCTTGGAGGTCCAGCCCCCGGATGTTTGGCGGTATTTTGTGCGGGTAAAACCGGATGTTCTGGATCGCTTTATGACCGAAAACAGTCTCCAGGATCTGGATCCCGGACGAGCTGAAGATGAATTCGTTTACCAGAATTCCTTTCGATTAAACCAAAAATTCTACGCATCCCTGGGTGAGAAACAGGCGTTTGTATTATCCCACGGCCGGAACATGATGATTCTGAAAATCGTGGGGTATGCCGAGCAGGTCACCGAATACTACCGGCTGGAAGATTTTAAAGCGCATGGATGGATCGCCCACCAGCGCTATCCCACCAAAGGAAGGGTCTGGCATCCCGGCGGCGCACATCCTTTCAGCGGTTTGGATGAAGCACTGGTCCACAACGGCGACTTTGCCAACTATCATGCCGTGAGTGAATACTTGAAACAGCACAACATTTTTCCTCAGTTTTTAACGGATACCGAGGTGTCTGTTCTGCTGCTCGATCTTTTCAATCGAACATTCGAATATCCCATGGAGTATATCATTGAAGCCCTGGCGCCCACTTCGGAATACGATTTCGATCTGCTGCCGCCTGAAAAACAGCATATTTACCGTTACATCCAGTCGGCCCACATCCATGCATCTCCGGACGGCCCATGGTTTTTTATCATCGCCCGTAACAATCCGCAAAAAAATTTTTTCCAGTTAATCGGCATTACCGATACATCCATGCTGCGCCCCCAGGTGTTTGCTTTACAGGATCAAGATGTCCAGATCGGTCTCATCTGCTCGGAAAAGCAGGCCATCGATGCCACCTTGCAAAGCATTGCCGCAGAAGACAGCCGTTTTTGTCCCATTGCCGACAAATACTGGAACGCCCGGGGCGGAAGCGCAACAGACGGCGGTACGTTTATCTTTACCGTCCAGGACGCCGGAAAGGGAGACGGATCTAAAAAACTGATCTGTACCAACAAATTCGGTGACGTTGTCAGCACGCCTACCCATCAGAAACCTTACAAAATCACACCGGAAATCTCGTTGCCGAAGAATGCCGAAGATATCACACGAACCCTGAAAAAAGGACTGTCCGATGACGATCTGACGGATTTAGAGCGATACTGCCGTCAGAAGATGATCGACTGGAACTATGCATCTGTCAAACACGTGACCAAAGCATTTGAAAAGGCGGCCGGAAGCAATGATGATGCCAAGGCCAAATCCATCGAGATGTTGACCCACCTCATGGATCGTCGCTTTGCCGTCGGGGATAAGAAGCGCAGCAACATACTACAAATCATCAAAGAGAGCCTGACCTCAATTTTCGATGCATCGCCGGATCTGGATCAAAATGCATCCGGCCGATATTGCTACATTGATTTTGATAGACGGAACACACTTCGCGCGCCCCGGAATGATGAAACCGTTCTGGTGATCAATGCCAGAGAATTTTCGCCCGAAGGAGAGAACTGCGATGCAAGACTGATTTGTGACGCCTTTCAAAAGGGATGGAAACGGTTCATTTGTTATGGGTATAAAGGGCAGCGTTTTTGCGGCTGCGGCCTGTCCAAAGATACCGACGGCGTAAGAATCGATGTTTACGACAGCTCCGGAGATTATCTGGCCTCGGGAATCGACGGGTTGGAAATATATGTTCACGGAAATGCGCAGGATCAACTGGGCCAGATCATGAAGCGCGGCAAACTCGTTATCTACGGCGATGTGGGGCAGACATTCATGTACGGAGCCAAAGGCGGAGAAGTTTATATTATGGGCAACGCCGCCGGTCGCCCGTTGATCAATGCCGTGGGTCATCCCCGGGTGGTCATCAACGGCACCTGCCTCGATTATCTTGCGGAATCGTTTATGGCCGGCGATCCCTTGAAGGGCGGCGGATTTGTCATCCTCAACGGAATCGAATTCAACGACAACGCCGATATCATCGGCCAGTCCACCCCCTACCCCGGATCCAACCTGTTCTCTTTGGCTTCAGGCGGCGCCATTTATTTAAGGGATCCCCATCAGAAGGTGGTGACCGACCAGTTGAACGGCGGCGAGTTCGTTGCTTTGAGCCCTGTGGATTGGGAGCTTATCCTGCCGTATCTCAAAGAAAATGAAAGGCTTTTCGGCATCTCCATCGAAAATGATCTTTTGACGGTGAACGGACGGAAAAAAGATTATACCGAAATTTATCGGAAAGTTCAGGCCGTGAGACTCGATGTCCTGGCCAAAGAATCCGCGGGTGTCGAAGAATGGGGCGAAGACTGGCAAAATGGAGAACAACGGAAATCCGCGTAGACATAAATAGGATAAATGAACAGCAGCGATATGCCATCCTCGGGCCGGTATTTTTTACCGGCCTTTTTTATCATACCCGGGCATATTTATATTGATTTGCTGACTCAATGTGTTAATTGGAAACCGTTATGAAAGCAATTTTAGCCCTTGAAGACGGACGGACCTTTCCTTGCCGAAGCTTTACCGGCCCGGGTGAAACCGGGGGGGAAATCGTGTTCAATACCAGCATGACCGGTTATCAGGAGATTCTGACCGATCCATCTTACGCCGGTCAAATGGTGGCAATGACCTATCCCCTCATCGGCAACTACGGCGTGAATCACGAAGATGTCGAATCCGGTAAAATACAAGTCTCTGCCTTCCTGGTAAGGGAATACCAGAGTTTTTTCAGCAATTACAGGGCGGTATCATCTTTGGCGGATTACCTTAAAACCCAGAACATACTCGGGGTTGAAGAGCTGGATACCCGGGCGCTGACCCGGCATATTCGAAAAATAGGGGCGATGCGGGCTTTTATTTCTACCGAGAATCTCGACCCTGTGTTTTGCGTCGAGCAGGCAAGAAACTTTCCGAGCATGGTGGGTCAGGACCTGGTCAAAAACGTGTGCAGCCGTACTCCGTATTACTGGCAAAACGGAATGCCGGTAGCGATGGATGCCGACAAAATTTCTCTGGACGGAAATGTCTGGAAATTCAAAGGGGAAAAATACGCGGTGGCGGCCTTTGATTATGGAATCAAATACAATATCTTAAGATGTCTGGAATCTCATGGGTTCGAAATTGTCGTTGTGCCGGCGGATACCGACGCCGATACCATAAAGAACATGGCGCCGGACGGTATTTTTTTGTCCAATGGCCCCGGAGACCCCGAACCAGTGGCCTATGCCGTCGAAACCATCCAAAATCTTATCGGATATGCACCCATGTTTGGCATCTGCCTCGGGCATCAACTTTTAGGGCTTGCATTTGGCGGAAAGACATTTAAACTCAAGTTCGGCCATCGGGGCGCCAACCAGCCGGTGAAAAATCTTTTAACGGGAAAAATCGAGATAACATCACAAAATCATGGGTTTGCCGTAGATACCGTCAGCCTGAACCAAAAAGAAATTGAAATCACGCATATCAATTTAAACGACAACACGCTGGAAGGATTCAGACATAGAAAATATCCGATTTTTACCGCCCAATATCATCCGGAAGCGTCACCCGGCCCCCATGATGCAAGGTATATGTTTGAAGAATTCAAAAACATGATTCTTGATTATTCAGCCGCGAAGGCAGAGAAAAATGAGCCAAAGGTGAAAGTGAGCTAAAGTGCCCAAGCGGACAGACATACATAAGATTCTCATCATCGGCGCCGGCCCGATCATTATCAGCCAGGCCTGCGAATTCGACTATTCGGGCACGCAAGCCTGCAAGGCGTTGAAAGAAGAAGGTTACGAGGTCATTCTCGTCAACAGTAACCCGGCGACCATCATGACCGATCCTGAAATGGCGGACCGAACCTATATTGAACCGGTGATTCCTTCGGCCGTTGCGAAAATTATTGAAAAGGAACGGCCCTGTGCCCTGCTGCCGACCCTGGGCGGGCAAACCGGTCTCAATACCGCCGTAAAAGTTGCCGAAATGGGCGTCCTCGAGAAATTCGGCGTGGAAATGATCGGTGCATCCATACAATCGATCCAGAAGGCCGAAAGCCGGGAACTGTTTCGCAACGCTATGGAAAATATCGGACTTCGAATCCCCAAAAGCGGATTCGCCACCCACCTGGAAGAAGTGAGAGCGATTGCCGATGATATCGGATTCCCCATCATTGTTCGTCCCAGTTTCACCCTCGGCGGCACGGGCGGCGGTGCGGCATTTAATCCGGAAGAACTGGAAAAACTGGCCAAGGCCGGACTCGATGCCAGCCTGATCGGACAGGTCATGCTTGAAGAATCGGTACTGGGCTGGAAAGAATATGAACTGGAGGTCATGCGGGATAAAAACGACAATGTTGTCATCATCTGTTCCATTGAAAATATGGACCCCATGGGCATCCATACCGGCGACAGCATTACGGTGGCACCGGCGCAGACGCTTTCGGACAAAGAATACCAAACCATGCGGGATGCATCCATTGCCATCATGCAGGAAATCGGCGTGGACACCGGCGGTTCAAACGTCCAGTTCGCCGTAAACCCGAAAGACGGAGAATTGGTCGTCATTGAAATGAATCCGCGGGTTTCGCGCAGTTCGGCCCTTGCATCAAAAGCCACGGGTTTTCCCATAGCAAAAATCGCGGCCAAACTGGCCGTAGGATATACGCTGGATGAAATCCCTAACGATATCACAGGGGAGACCTTTGCGTCCTTTGAACCGACACTCGATTACTGCGTCGTCAAAATACCCCGCTGGACCTTTGAAAAATTCCCGGAGACCCGGGATTATCTGACGACTGCCATGAAATCCGTCGGTGAAACCATGGCCGTGGGCAGAACATTTAAAGAAGCCCTTCAAAAAGGCCTAAGATCCCTTGAAATCGGCCGTTTCGGTCTGGGAGCCGACGGAAAGGATCTTTTGGATTCGGAAATCGATGCCGCTAAAGATCTATCATTATCCGAAATCGAGCAAAAACTGGCGACCCCCAATTCCCAGCGAATCTTTTACCTGCGTTATGCCATACTCAAAGAAATGCCCATCCAATTCATTTACGAACTCACCGGCATCGATCCGTGGTTTTTACACCAGATCAAACAAATCGTCGAATTTGAGAAAACCATACGATCTGCAGGAAACGATTTGTCCGGATCACTTTTACAAAAGGCAAAATCATTGGGGTTTTCGGATGTTCAGCTCGCCCATTTAACCGGCTCGACCGAGGAAGCCATTGAACAAATCAGAAAAGGTTTCGGTATCCGTCCGGTTTATAAACTGGTGGATACTTGTGCCGCCGAGTTCAAAGCGGCGACACCGTATTATTACTCCACCTATGAAACTGAAAATGAGGCCAGAGTTTCCGATCGAAAAAAGGTGATGATTCTGGGTGGCGGCCCAAACCGCATCGGCCAGGGAATTGAGTTCGATTACTGCTGTGTTCACGCCTCCTTCGCACTCCGTGAAGAAGGCATTGAAAGCATCATGGTCAACAGCAACCCGGAAACCGTCAGCACGGATTACGACACCTCCGACAAACTCTACTTTGAGCCACTGACCAGAGAAGATGTCCTTCACATCGTGGAAATCGAAAAGCCCATGGGAGTTATTGTCCAGTTCGGCGGTCAAACCCCCCTTAATCTGTCGGCGTCTTTACATAACGCCGGGGTCCCGATTTTGGGCACCCAGCCGGAAAGCATCAATCGAGCGGAGGACCGGAAGCAGTTCCAGGCACTTTTGAATAAACTCGGACTCGTTCAGCCCGATAACGGCACGGCATTGACGGTCATAGACGCCGCGGTCGTGGCTGAAAAAATCGGCTATCCGGTTGTGGTCCGCCCTTCTTATGTCCTCGGCGGGCGGGCCATGAAAATCGTCTATGATCGCCGCGAGCTCGAAAATTTCACCCGGTTCGCCATTGCGGAGTCCTTCGGCCATCCGGTGCTCATCGACAAGTTCGTAGAAGACGCCGTAGAAGTTGACGTGGATGCGATTTCGGATGGAAAGGTCACCATTATCGGCGGAATCATGGAACATATTGAAGAAGCGGGCATTCATTCGGGAGACTCCGCCTGTGTTCTTCCCCCATACAGCATAACGCCGGTAATGCTTGAAGAGATCACCCTGGCAACAAAGGCCATGGCCCTGGAGCTCGATGTTGTCGGATTGATGAATGTACAATATGCCATTAAAAATGATCGGCTTTTTGTTCTTGAAGTGAATCCCAGAGCGTCCAGAACCATCCCCTTTGTCAGCAAGGCCACCGGCATCCCCCTGGCTAAGATCGCAACAAAAGTGATGCTCGGCAAGACATTAAAAGAACTGGGCATTGTCAGTGAAAGGATACCGCCCCATGTTTCCGTCAAGGAGGCTGTCTTGCCGTTCAACCGGTTTCCGGGTGTAGATACCCTTTTAGGACCTGAAATGAAATCAACGGGAGAGGTTATGGGAATCGACTCGGATTTCGGCTCCGCTTATGCAAAGGCCCAATTCGGCGCGGGCAATTTACTTCCGGAAAAGGGCACGATCTTTATCAGCGTAAAAAACCGGGACAAGGAAGCGGTGCTTCCCGTGGCCTCACAATTTTACAAAATGGGGTTTAAAATTATGGCCACCCGGGGGACCTCATCATTTTTAAAGGACCGGGGCATAACCAACAGCCTGGTGAATAAAGTCTCCATTGGCCGTCCCCATGTTGTCGATGCCATAAAGAACCAGGAAATTCAGCTCATCGTCAATACACCGTCAGGCGGCGAAACCAAGCGCGACGGATACGAGATCAGACGCGCAGCCATAAAATTCAATATTCCATACACCACGACCATTGCCGGCGCTATGGCCATGTGCAAAGGGATTGCAGCCCTTAAGAAAAAAAACCTTTCGGTGAAAACAATACAGGAGTATAATAGTGTACGATATGGATGATTTGGATAAACCCCGTGAAGCCTGCGGACTGTTCGGTATTTACGGCCACCCTGAAGCCGCAAAACTAAGTTACTTCGGCCTGTATGCACTCCAGCACCGCGGTCAGGAAAGTGCCGGAATCGCTGTTGCCCGGGACTACAATATTGTTGACCACAAAGCAATGGGCCTTGTCCCGGATGTTTTTGACGTCACCCACCTGGAACATTTAGCCGGAGAAAGCGCCATCGGGCATGTGCGCTATTCTACCACGGGAAGCTCGATACTCGGCAATGCCCAGCCGTTTGTGGTCCATCATCGCAAAAAGGCGTACGCCATCGCGCATAACGGCAACCTGGTCAATGCCCGCCACCTGAAAACAGAGCTGGAAGAAACCGGTTCCATCTTTCAGACCACTATGGACAGTGAAATCTTTCTTCATTACTTTGTAAAAAGCCTGAAATTGGGATTTGAAGGCGCTCTTGTGGAGACAGTGTCCCGGTTGAAGGGAGCTTATTCATTTGTGATGCTGACCAGCAAGGGAGAAGTTATCGGCATCAAGGACCCTTATGGGTTCCGACCGTTATGCATCGGCAAACTAAACGGCCACTTTATTCTGACCTCGGAAACTTGTGCCCTCGACCTTGTCCAGGCAGAATTTGTCCGCGAACTCGATCCGGGTGAAATCGTCATTATCAATGAAGACGGGATTCAGAGTATCAAAACGCCGACACCCAAGAGAAGAGCGTTTTGCATCTTCGAATTTATCTATTTTGCACGGCCGGACAGTACGATCTATGGGAAGAATGTGTACTTAACCCGAAAAGCCCATGGGCGGCGCCTGGCCAAAGAGGCTCCGGTGGACGCCGACCTGGTGATGCCTTTTCCGGATTCCGGGACATATGCGGCATTGGGGTATTCGGAAGCCTCCGGAATCCCTTTTGAAATCGGTATGATCCGCAATCACTACGTAGGGAGAACCTTTATTCAGCCAACCCAAAGCATGCGCGATTTCGGGGTTCGGGTAAAATTAAATCCGGTTAAAAAACTTCTCGAAGGGAAAAATATCGTTATCATCGAAGACTCCATTATCAGGGGAACCACAGTGAAAACCAGGGTCAAAGCGCTGCGCGGACTCGGTGTAAACCATGTGCATTTGCGCGTCGCCGGGCCTCCCCATCGTTTCCCGTGCCATTACGGCATTGATTTTTCCACAAGGGGAGAACTCATTGCCGCCAATATGTCCATTGAAAAACTCAAAGATTTTCTCGACCTGGATTCGCTGAATTACCTCAGTCTTGAAGGCCTTTTGGGTTCGACCGGTATCGAGCATCCGGAAAACAATTTTTGCAAGGCATGTTTCGACGGCTGCTACCCGGTCAGTTTTGATGTGGATCTATCCAAAGATTGCCTTGAAAACTTTTGATGCATGAAAAAAACCGTCGCTTTTTCAAAAAATGCCGCCAATATATTTTTTCACCTGTTGACCCGTTGTAATCTCAGGTGCAAACACTGCTATATCAACGTAAAACAACACGGCAAAAACACCCTCACTTTAGAAACCATCGAAGCCTGGCTAAAGGCACTGGCATTAATTAACAAAAAAGCCAATGTTATTTTCCTGGGGGGAGAACCGACCCTTCATCCGGACCTGCCGGCGGCCATACAAAAAGCCAAGTCTCTCGGCTACAACTCCATCACCGTGGATACCAACGGATATCTATTTAATGATATTCTGACCAAAGTCAGTCCTGACGATGTAGACTACTTCAGCTTCAGCCTGGACGGCGCCACTAGTAAAACGAACGATATGATTCGGGGTAAAGGATCATATGATACATGTATCCGGGGCATTAACCGTGCGGTTCGTAGAGGCTTTAACACCAGTCTCATTTACACCGTCAGTGCGATGAATATCCGTGAGTTGGACAACATCGCACCGCTTTTGAAAGATTTAAAAATTGATCGTTTTTTTATTCAGGTCATCGGAATTAGAGGAAAGTCCGCTGAAAACAGGAAGAATCCATTACAGGTTTCCCCGAAAGATTGGCTGCAAATTGTCCCTGATGCTGCCCGAAAAATCGCTCGTTACGGCATTACCGTTACCTACCCGAAAGTCTTTTTGAACCCCGAAGAACCTTTTGAGTGTGCCGGGCGGGTGGCGGACAATTATTTTATTTTCCCCAACGGCAGAGTATACCGGTGCCCTTTGTGCGAAGACTACCCCCTTCACAGCATGGTTTTTAAAAACAATGCTCTGGTCGATACACCAAGGATCAATGAAAATGATTTTTTTGCACTTGATATTGATGAAGGATGCGTCATGAATAAACTCATTCAGCCGGACAACCTGAGTGACACCCTCGACGGCACCACCCCATATAAAATCGCCTGCTGCATGTTGAAAGAAGAGATTCGGGACTAAAATCTCTCGCGATCAACTCAGCAACCTGTCAAAATAATGCCATCCCATTAATACCTGCCTGCTGAACATGTCGAATTTCGTGTTACTTTTTAGACTCCATCCCATTAATATATAAAGATATATTACTTTTTTTCATATATCTGATTTTTTGGTATAAGTATTGCTTTCCTAAACCTTTAGCCTCTAAACCTTGAACCTATATAAACCCTGAGCCATTGAAAGGGACCAAAATGGAAAATTCGCCCAATCAACTCAAGAATAAGCCGCCGGAAAAGCAGAAGATCGGTGAAATTCTCGTCAAATCCGGTCTTATCACGACATCCCAACTCAATCAGGTCTTGAGAAGACAGACACAGGTCGGCGGCCATCTGGGATCGATTTTGATAGAAATGGGATTTATCACCATCGATGATCTCATTCATTATCTCGGCAAAAAGCTTGGGGTTGCCGGCGTAAATCTTTTTGAGCAGGATATCAAACCCGACCTGCTGAACCTGTTGCCTGTGGCTAAAATGAAAGCCATGAAGATTTTACCCATTTCACTGAATGGATCGACGGTGACGGTCGCGATGGCAAATCCCCACGATTTTATGGCGGTCAGTGAAATTGAATTTGTATTGGGGAAGAAAATCCATCCCATGGTGGTCCCTTCTTTTATGATCGATGCGGCCTTAAATTGTTTGCCCTTGAAACCGGGACAATCCTTGAAAGGCGATGCCATATCCAAGACATGCAAAACAGAAACCGCAAAAACAAAAGAAGTACTGGATTTGGAATCATTGCTTGAAAAACTGATGCAATATGATGCCAGTGATATCCTTTTAACTCCAGGTGCGCCGCCGTCCGTCCGGGTGGATAATGTGCTGAAACGTATCACCCTGCCAACTTTGTTGCCGGTAAATTGTGAAACCTACGCCCGGGAAATTATTCCATACTCGGACTGGGATGAATTCATGCGGAAAAATGAGTATGATTTGGCTGTTTCATATAAGAATATCAGCCGGTTCCGGGTCAATATATACCGGCAAAGAAATTCCATTTCAATTGCCATGCGGCCGATCAAAGAAGGAATTCCCGGTTTCAAAGCATTGAATCTGCCGGAGTGGTTAAAGGACTTCGCTTTTAAACCGCAAGGTTTGATTTTGGTCTCTGGTCCGGCCGGGCATGGCAAAACCACAACCCTCAACGCATTGATCGACGTTATCAATAACCACCAGCAACGAAACATTATCACCCTTGAAGATCCCATTGAAGTCATGCACAAGCACCGTAAGAGCAACATCAATCAAAGAGAGGTGGGCACGGATACGGAATCTTTTGCCTCGGGTCTTAGAACGGTTTTTCGGCAATCGCCCGATGTTATCGTCGTCGGGGAAATGAGGGATAAAGAAACCTTTGAAATCGGGCTGCAGGCGGCCGATACCGGCCATCTGGTGATGAGTTCCGTTCACGCCAGCAATACAACATCTATTTTTGACAGGGTCATCAACATGTTCGAACCCCACATGCAGCCCCTTATCCGGACAAAACTGGCGGACTGTTTACAGCTCGTTTTATCGCAGCGATTGATCCCTTTAAAAAAGGGAGCGGGCAGAATACTTGCCATTGAAAAACTGATAAATTCATATCGCATTAAAAAATTTATCAAAGATTCCGCAACGAATCGAATTCGAACGCAGATGCAGGCCGGCACCGTGGAGTTTGAATCCATAGACATGGCGATTGCAAAGCTTTACAACAAGGGTATCATCGCATTCAATGACGGGCTGACGTATGTTGAAGACGAACAATACTATCGAGAATTAACCGGCGCTGAGAAGTAAAACTTGGAAATTTACCCGACCGGGGCGGGTTAACTTGTGGTTTGGTTCGTGGAGTTTGTATTTACTATATATAAAACGCCGCATGCACGACCGGCAGATAATGCTTCATTTTTTGCGGGAAAAATCCTTTAATGAAAGGAGTGCTGCGGCCCTCGTTATTGCTCTTCTTTTGCTTTCTTTCTTTTTTCAATTTGCTTTAAGTACGATTTTTGAACTTGATCGTTATAGCGCTCGACTTCCGCGTTAAATTCTTTTTTTCTTTGCTGGTAATCTTCCAATCTCCCATTAAACTCTGATACGGCTTTGTTGTATCTCCTGGCAGCGGTCTTGGAGCTCAATTTGTCTTTGTCTTGTTGAAACTGTTTTTTTTCATCCATCAGCGTCTCGTATTCTTTGTTCAGTGCCTCTTTTTTGAGGTCCAGCTGTTTCTTCATCTCGGAAAAATCAAATTCGTCCTGTTTCGTTTCGCTCTGTTTTTTTTCTATTGAAGTATCCGGTGGTTTTACTGCATTCTCATCTTTTTGACGGTCAACGTCGCTGCTTTGGATCTCATTATATTCGTTAATATCGGTTCGCTGATTTTCGGGAACAGCCGTTAAATCATCTGTGTAATGAACGTGACCGTCCTTATCGATATATTTGTAATATTCGGCTGAAGCCGATATTGAAAATAACAACAGCGCTAAAGATAAGAGCCATCTTCCGAACTTCATCGCTTTGACCTCTCTCCTTATTTAATATCCTCGCATTTCCCTCGACAGGAAGGCCTGGATTTAACAACAGCGAGATTATTTTACTGCGAATTGGGTCAAAGGTCAATCTTTTATTGTACATCACCATCGTCCCTGAATAAATAGGTCCTGTTTAAACATGCTTTATCGAATAATCGTTACAAGTTAATTGACACGCATCTTTGGTTTTTATATGATCGCACAGGCTTTTTACCCTTCAATTTTCACGAATATCCATAAAGTTGAACAGACCGGATAATTTGAAAATTGAGTGGTTTCGGATTCGCCGTTCAACGTTCAAGGTTGTAAAAAATGTTGGGATGGTGGCGATGCTAAACCGTAAATCTTGAACTCTTAACCTTTCAAACAAAAGGATGGTGGCGATGTGAAACGAAGACATCTTGCCGGTATTGTGCTGGCACTGCTTATGATTCCGGTCCTGCCCGCGATAAGCCATGCTCGTGCCGAATGGGACATACAAAAAGTTTTAAAGTTGAATACGCAGCCCCTCGACGTCGCGGTTCCCAACAACGGGAATTCGATTTTCATTCTTTCCAAATCAGGAAAGATTCTAATCTACTCCTTTGACGGCCGGCTCAAGGATGAGATCGATGTCGGAAATCATGTCGATCAAATTATGGCGGGTCCCAGCGATGAATGGCTTTTCTTGAGCAGCCGCGAAAACAAAACCGTAAAAATCATTCATATTGATTTCATACAGCAAATCGATATCTCCGGATCGCCGTTCCTTGGGCCTGAAAACGCCCCGATAGTGATCGTCGTTTTTAGTGATTTCCAGTGACCGTACTGCGCGAGGATTGCCCCTCTACTCAAGCAGGTGCTTGAGAAAAATACCGGAAAAGTAAAAATGGTTTTTAAAAACTTTCCCTTAAGAATGCATCGGTATGCGATGGAAGCCGCCATGGCCGCTATGGCAGCCGGCAAACAGGGAAAATTCTGGAAGTTTCATGATCGACTTTTTCTTGAATACAATCACTTAAGCGATCAAAAGATCAAAGATATCGCCAAAAGTCTTGGACTCAATATGGCTGATTTTGAAAGGCAGATGAAAAATCCGGAGATCCGGGCTAAAATACAAAAAGATATTCTGGATGGTCACCAGGCCGCTGTCACGGGAACCCCCACGGTATTCATCAACGGGCGGCGAGTAAGGGATTGGAGCCGGAACGGATTACAAATTTTAATCAACAAGGAGTTGACTAAAATCCATCAATAGAAGCCATCTCAAAAATGTCTTTTCGTCCGATATCTGCGTTGAGCCCTCGTCTCAAGTCCTCGACATACTTTAGTATGCCTGCGGGTTGATCCTCGGCCTCGCCTTGATCTCAAACGAAAATCCTAATTTTGAAATAGCTTCTAACAAAAATTTATTCAACGGGACTTTCAATTTTAGCCCCTGGATTAACACTATGTTCCGACTGGGTAACAAGAACCGTTGATGTGCTTTTTTCGGTATGTAATACAAGGAGTGCGCCGTAAACCACCGGGGGCAAAGTAACATCCTTGTTGCTTGAACCACCAAGCTTTTCTTCTTCCTGAGAATATATACTGTATACCTGGCCGATCTTTACACCGTCTTGATCACCCCTGTCGATAAACGCGACGGTATGATCCCCGATGTTTTTCTCGCGCTCTTCGGATCCAATGATTTCTCCGGTCAGACCCATTTTGCTTTGCACCAGGGCAATTCTTGGCGACCGTTTTTTATACGGCATTAAATGATCGTTAACGGCAATAGACCGGTAAGATTGAACAACCTTGGCCACATCGAATCCGGATTCTTTCTTTTCAATCTCAACAACGCCCGTAATATAGTGCTGGGTCCCGATAAGTGCTTTGGTTTTCGAGTCCACGATCGGCGGTAAGGCTCTATACACCGTATACCGGGTACCCGGAACAAGCGAATGATCGGCATTCGGGCGGATATAAACCGTATCGCCGGTGCTGATCAGGCCTTTATCACCTTGTGCTTTGAAAATTGTACCATAAGGGGTTTGGGGGTGTTTTTTGATGAACCCAATGCGGTTTATGGGAGAATAGTAATAATAAAGTGCCTCTTTTGGGGATTCTTCTCTGACTTGTTTCTCCATGGCCTTTTTTTTGGCAAAGGTTTTAACGCCCTTTAATTGAAAAAGCCGAATGCGCTCACCCGGGTAAATCCAGTGAGGATTGGGAATTTGATGGTTTTCGCTCCACAATTCCGGCCATAGCCATGGGTTATCGGAAAATCGAGATGAAAGATCCCAAAGCGTGTCTCCTTTATGAACGGTATAGTAAAAACCAGCTTCGTGCTCCACGGTCTCCGTGGCTTCCTGACCGAAAAGATAAACCGGGAAAATGATTATTGCAGTAAAAATGCACAAGGCCGTTATTATCCTGGATTTTCTCTTACAAACCATCAGACACTCCATATTTTGAACATTAGTGTTAATTTAATGAGCGTATTATAACCCGAAAATTGGAAAGTTGTCAAGTTTTTCGATCTTTTCCAACATTGGGCGCATCAGTAAAAAACCCTCATACCGATACAGCATGAGGGTTTTTGAAAAAACATGGGTCATAGGGGTTAGGTTTACATCATTCCACCCATTCCACCCATTCCACCCATTCCGCCGCCCATTCCGGGAGCGCCTCCGGGCATTGCTTCGGATTTTTCTTCAGGCTTTTCTGCGACCATTGCTTCCGTGGTCAGCATCAATGAGGCTACGCTTGCGGCATTTTGCAGCGCAAAGCGGACGACTTTTGTGGGATCGATGACCCCGGCTTCAATAAGATCTTCATATTTGTTGGTGTCGGCATTAAAACCATAGGCGCCGTCATGACGTTTGACTTTATCGATAACGACGGATCCTTCAAAACCGGCGTTGTTTGCAATTTGTCTCAGCGGTTCCTCCATCGCACGTTTCACAACCTGTACACCCAGTTTCTGTTCGGCCTTGATTTTGATTTTATCCAATGCATCGATACAGCGAACCAGCGCAACGCCGCCGCCGGGTACGATACCTTCTTCAACCGCCGCCCGAGTGGCGTTCAGTGCATCTTCAACACGGGCTTTTTTCTCTTTCATTTCCGTCTCGGTAGCAGCGCCCACGTTAATGACGGCCACGCCGCCGATGAGTTTAGCCAATCGCTCCTGGAGTTTTTCACGGTCGTAATCCGATGTGGTTTCATCAATTTGGGCACGAATCTGTTTGACTCGACCTTCCAGAGCTGACCGGGATCCTGCGCCATCCACAACCGTTGTATTGTCTTTGTCGATGTTGATGCGTTTTGCCTGGCCCAGATCTGCAAGGGTCAGGTTCTCCAGCTTGATGCCGAGATCTTCCGATACCACCTGGCCACCCGTAAGGATGGCGATATCTTCGAGCATGGCCTTTCGCCTGTCTCCAAAACCCGGCGCCTTGACGGCTGCGACCTGAAGGGTTCCTCTCAGCTTGTTAACCACCAGCGTGGCAAGTGCTTCGCCTTCAACGTCCTCGGCAATAATCACCAGGGGTTTTCCCATCTTGGCGATTTGCTCGAGAATCGGAAGCAGGTCTTTCATATTGCTGATCTTCTTTTCTTGTATAAGAATGTAGGGATCTTCCAAAGCGACAACCATTTTATCCGGATCCGTTACAAAATATGGGGAAAGGTAACCGCGATCGAATTGCATACCTTCCACAACCTCAAGAGAAGTCTCCATCGCTTTTGCTTCTTCGACGGTAATGACACCTTCTTTACCCACTTTGTTCATGGCTTCGGCGATAATGTTGCCGATGGTCTCATCGTTATTGGCTGAAATGGTCCCAACCTGTGCAATTTCACGCTGATCTTTTGTCGGCTTGCTGATCTTTTGCAATTCTTTTACCGCAACCTCAACAGCCTTGTCGATGCCTCGCTTGATTGCCATAGGATTGTTGCCGGCGGCAACAAGTTTTTGCCCCTCTTCGTAAATCGCCCGCGCAAGAACTGTCGCCGTGGTTGTCCCGTCACCGGCCATATCACTGGTCTTGCTGGCAACCTCTTTGACCATTTGAGCGCCCATATTTTCAAACTTGTCTTCAAGTTCGATTTCCTTGGCGACGGTTACCCCGTCTTTTGTGATCGTTGGAGATCCCCAGGATTTTTCAATAACTACGTTTCTGCCTTTAGGGCCGAGTGTGACGACCACCGAATTCGCAAGTTTTTTAACTCCATTAAGCATGGCCTCTCGGGCTTTCATGTCGTATTTTATTTCTTTAGCCATCTTGGTCTATCCTCCATTTTCCGTTTTGTTTATTCGATTACGCAAAGGACGTCGTCTTCACGCATGATCAGATATTCTATACCTTCAATTTTCACCTCTTGACCACCATACTTACCGAACAGGATGCGATCCCCCTTCTTCACCTCAAGCGGAATCTTTTTCCCGTCATCACCGATTTTCCCAGTGCCGACGGCAACAATCTTTCCTTCCGCCGGTTTTTCTTTGGCCGTGTCCGGGATAATGATTCCTCCCTTGGTTTTGGTCTCTTCCTCCACTCGTTTCACCAAAATTCGATCATTTAACGGTCTCAGTTTCATTTTTCGCATTCTCCTTTTTTAATTTTTGCAAATTATTCAAAATATAATCCTTTAACACTCGAACATACCAAGAATTATATTTTACAGTTTAATCGGAAGGTTTATTTGACTTTTTGGATTTTTTGACTGAATTATCTGAGCTCTGGCTTGTGTTTTGCTTTCCTTTAGGTGAAGACGTCGCCTGACTTCCTGATTTATTTGCATAATCTGTTATATACCAACCGGTACCCTTGAGGTGAAAGCTACTGTGAGAAATAAGCTTTTGAAGTTTTCCAGAGCAGTGCCTGCATCTGGTCAGCGGTTTATCAGAAATTTTCTGGATCACTTCATCGATGCTGCCGCATTTTGAACATTCATATTCATATATGGGCATCTTTAAAAACCTCCTGTCTTGATAACGTCCTGCCCGAACGGAAAGAATCAATACTTAATCTACCCGATCAACGAAATCTGACCTAATATAGGCAATGTTTCTTCATTGTCAAGGTGAAACGGGCATTTTTTTAGTTAAAATTTTCTCAAATCATCAATGGGTTTGCACCATTTTTCATAGAATTTCAACACAGCCTCCATACCGAAAACATTGACCGGTTCGAGTATGGCGTGGGTGGTGGTATGGACATGCGTCTCTTCTGCCATTATTTCTTCATCGGACGCCTCGAAATTATGAAGGAACTTGCTGAATCTTAAAATATGAATCAGTTCGTGAGCAACGATATAGAGGATAAACGGAAAGAGCTGAATATCCGGAGAATTGTTTATGACCGAAAGTATGGTATGATCTTGAAGACATATTTTATAAAAATCATATGTGGCTGAACCCAGGGATGAATTTTTCGGCCGGCCTTTATAACGGATCACTTGCGCAAAAGGACCGTGGACAATCTCTTCCGGGGAAAGATCAGCCAGCGTATTGATATCATAAGCGCATGCCGCAGTCCATTGGCTGGCCGTCATTTTATAAAAATTGCTGACAAGCTCTTCAGCCATTGCCACGCAATTGTTGATGATGTCGATCTGCTCCGTACTGAATTTTTCAAAGCCTTCCATAAGGTTTGTTTTTCATCAAAAAAAATGTGGACATCGTGTTATTTATCGTGTATTTACTTAAATTCTACTCTAAAAGAAAATAGTGACTGGAGGTGATCAGTTGGGCAGTGTCGTCAAAAAACGAAGGAAAAAAATGAGAAAACATAAACATAAAAAGCTGTTGGCCCGTACACGCCATCAAAGAAGAAAAGGCAAATAAATTTTACCTGCAAACTTTCTATGGTTATGCAAAAGCACCGTTTAATGACTTCGGATTTTTCGGTGCTTTTTTCTTTTTATGCTAGTGGTTGCCCGAATACCCTTTTAAATATTTAAAGAATTCCGAATCTGTTGAAAGCAAGAGATAAGAGTCTTTGCTAAGGCCTTTTTCATAGGTCTCCAAACTCTTTACAAATGAATAGAATTCAGGATCCTTATCGTATGCCCGGGCATAAATCAAGGTCGCCTTTGCATCGGCCTTCCCTTTGGTCTCCTGGGCGGTTTTGTAAGCCTCCGAGGTGATCCTCTTCAGGTCCTTATCCTGGTCCCCTTCAATCTTCTTTGCCTCTCCTTTGCCTTCAGATCGAAACTTTTCCGCTATTTGATTTCGCTCGGCTATCATCCTGCCATACACGGATTGGCGCACGCTTTCCACGTAGTTCAGGCGTTTTATTTTTATGTCCACCAGTTTTATGCCGAACTCTGCAACCTTTGGTTGGGCCTGCTCGAGCATGGCCATGGTGATCTTATTCCTGCCCGTGGTAACGTTGCCGAGAGATCCTCCGATTCGCTGTTGGCCCACCTGAATGCTCAAACTGCTCAGGCTCCGGTTGCTCGTCCTCACTGTTTCGATGAGGGAATAGGAGGTGATAAAATTTCTGACAGCGGCGTCCAGAATATCATCAAGCCGTGCCTGTGCACCGATGACATTGTTCACGGTCTGGAAAAATTTGAGGGGATCAACAATTTTCCAGAGTGCAAAAGTGTCTACCCCTATGTATGTCTTGTCAAGCGTCGGAATCTGACCGGGTTCACCATCCCAGTTGAGGATATTCTTGGGAAAATAGGTTGCATGTTGGATGACGGGCATCTTGAAATAGAGTCCCGGTTCTGTTATGGGCTGACCGACAGTCTTCCCGAACTGCGTGATAACAACCTGCTCGGTCTCATCAACCGTGTACATCGATGAAAAGCTTGCGATGAAGGCAATGACTATAAGAACCCACAATAATTTGAATTTCATTTTTTCTCACCTCCAATTTGCCCCAGGTTGAGCAAGGGGAGGATATTATTCTGGTTTTTATCCATAATATATTTCTTTCCCAGTTTCGGCAGAATCTGCTGCATGGCGTCCAGGTAAAGGCGACGCCTGGTCACATCCTTGGCATTCTTGTATGCATTATAAAGATCAGAAAATCTCGCGGCATCACCATCTGCTCTGTTGAGCACCGAAATGGCATAACCCTGAGCCATCTTGATGGTTTTTGCGGCGTTTCCTTTCGCCTCCGGGATCACCTTGTTATATGCCTTCTTCGCCTGGTAGATCATCTGCTCCTTTTCCTGGATGGCCTGGTTCACTTCATTGAAGGAAGGCTGGACCGCTTCAGGGACGTTGGTTTTCTTCATTTCGATTGTGACCACTTTGACCCCGAGTTTGACCTTGTCCAGCTCCTTTTGAAGGGCGAGCTCTGCGGCCATGGCGATCTCTTCCCTCTTGCTGATGACTTCATTAATGCTTCTGTCACCAATCACAAGCCGCATGGTGGACTCCGCCAGGTCTCTCAAGGTAATCTTTGTGTCTTGGACCTTAAACAGGTAGTCATAAGGATTATTTATTCGATATTGGACCACCCATGGAACAACAGCGACGTTCAGATCCCCCGTGAGCATCAACGATTCATTGAGATAAGCGGATCCGGATGCGTAGCGGGTTCGAACCCCTGGTTCCAGGGTCCTGAAGCCGAATTCGTCTTTAAAGATATGCCTCACGGGAACCTTTGTGACCTTCTCGATCCCGCTGGGGAGCTTAAAATTAAGACCCGGTTGAGTGATACGTACATATTTCCCGAACCGCTGAACAACGCCGACCTCGTCCACTCCGATGGTATAGAACATGGACGAACCAAAAAATATCAGAAATATCAGAATGAAAAGTAAAATTAAAAGAGGACCGCCGGGGAGTTTGAACTTTTTAATTTTATCGACCAGTTCATCCATTTTGGGGGGCGCCATTCCGCCCCCTTTTCCATCCTGCTGTTTTTTAAGTTTTTCCCAATCCCAGTTCATAAATGCCTATCCCATGCGTAAATTGATTTTAAGATGCGTAAATCCGCTTAACGTTAAGTTAACCAAGCTTTTAAGTCAAGTAAAAAGCCATATTTATATGTGAATTGGAAATTTGAAAACGGAACAATTTTACGCATACAAAGGTTTGTTGGGATTCAATCTCAATTGTAGCTTGACAATACATTGAATCACTCTATAGTTTCATATGTCATGGTAAAAAAGAAACAAAAAAACGATGTTGTACACATCGGAGATATTATCGCCGGTGTATTGAAAACCTATCGCCATGATGGCGACGGGGAGTTGTCACAGGTTTGGAATCTGTGGGACGATGCAGTGGGAGATACCGTCGCAAAAAATGCCAGGCCCGAAGCTTTCAAAGGGAGACTTCTGCTGGTTCGTGTAAACAGTTCTCCATGGATGCACCATCTCCTATTTTTAAAAAAAGATATCATTAAAAAAGTCAACACGGCATTGGGAAAAGATCTGGTGCAGGATATAAAATTCAAAATCGGCCCGGTGTAAAACGATGAAGTCCTTGACAACAGATACTTTCTTCAACGGTTGCGTACAGGTCAAGCAATTTCGATGCGGCTATCGTTTTTCCATTGATGCGGTTTTGTTGGCCTGGCATACCGGCCCCCGGCCGGATGACACCATTGTCGACTTGGGAACAGGTTGCGGTATTATTCCAATAATACTGGCCTATCGGTATCCCGGGATCAGGGTTTACGGCATCGAAGTGCAAACGGATCTCGCGGATATTGCGAGACTCAATGTTCAAGAAAACAACATGGATGATCGTATTTTTATCCGGTGTATGGATATGAAAACGCTCAGCCATGATGTCACTTCAGGCCCCGTCGATCTGGTTGTCTGCAACCCGCCTTTCAGAAAGATGCTGTCCGGAAGGATAAATCCGGATCAAGAGCGTGCCATAGCACGGCATGAAATTAAAACGACACTTCATGATGTGATTAAAACCGCTTGCAGCATGCTGCGAACATCAGGACGATTTGTTATTGTCTATCCTGCTGAGCGCATTACGGATATCCTTTCTCAAATGCGCGCATTCGGAATTGAGCCGAAATGGATTCGCATGATCCATTCGGGAAAAAAAACAGATGCAAAGCTGATTCTGATAGAGGGAAAAAAAGAAGCTCGTCCGGCGCTAAAAATCGGACCGCCGTTGATCATTTACCGGGAAAACGGTACTTATACCGATGAAGTCGAAAAAATGTTTAATCCATAAATGAAATTTTACCACGAAAGCACGAAATGTTAAAAACACGAAAATATATATATATTATTTCGTGCTATCGTCCTTTCGTGCT
>CAZQAF010000047.1:27274-28928 GCA_964591175.1 uncultured Desulfobacteraceae bacterium
TTTCGTGCTATCGTCCTTTCGTGCTTTCGTGATTGATTTTTGACATAAAATATAATGAATTTTTTCAACTTTTCTTGTGAAAAAAACTGGCGATACCACGAACCCTCAATCGCGAATTTTAACCAGGCTGTTCATCACCTGACCGGTGATGACCTTCGGGAAAAAATAAGTTGCCTTTCGGGGCATGATCAGGCCGGCTTCGGCAATATCGCGCACCTGCTGAATTTTTGTTGGATTGAGTATAAAAGCAATATCGTGTCTTCCGGCGGCCACCGCATTTACCGCCTCTTTTTCGATGCTTGAAAAAGCGATCAACTTTTCATTATCCAGTCTCGTTTGATCAAAACCCAATATCTCCATGAAAATAAGCCGGGTCAGTATTGTTACATCTATATTTATAAGCGCCTCGGGCAATTCATAGCCAAACATATTCTCCATGATACCGGGTTTGAGAATCAGCAAATAAAGTTCCGGCCGATCTTTCAGGCAAACACCGATGCAATGTTTTGAAGCATTTAATTTAAGCAGCGATATAAATTGCGCCAAATCTTCCTCGTACCGATCTTTATTGTAAGAAAGTGTCATGATGTCGAAATATTCTGTTGCTTTGGATATAAAGGATTCTCTTGTTTCGTCGGGAACCTCGTTTAACAGCCGATGCGCGGGAAGGATAACGACTCCCGGGTCTTCCATACTTGAAAGATACATCATGACATAATTTGCCGGATGATTACCGTTTAAGCCGGGCATCTTCGAGGACAACCAAGACCTGTAGTTCAGCGCTGTTTCGTAACGATGATGGCCATCGGCAATAAAAATTCTTTTATCCTTCAACCCTTCGGAAACCAACCGGTGAACGGCGGTATCGGTGATCCGCCACAGTCTGTGCTTTTGTTCGTTTTGATCTGTAAAAACAATTTCCGCATCCTTATTGTGAACCGCATGCTTTAGCGTATCGAAAACAGCGTTTGTTTTATCTGAAAACAGCGAAAATATCGGGCTGAAATTGGTATGGCATGCTTTCATCAGCTCAAGCCGTTCCGATTTTACCTTGGAAAAAGTCTTTTCATGCGGTACGACAATTCCCTTTTCAAACGGTTCGAGGCCGATCAGGGCGATCAAACCGTATCGCGTCACCCATTTGCCGTCAAAAGGAAATTCAACGGATGTTAAATAGATGGCCGGTTCTTCGTCAAACGCAAGGAATCCATCGGACAACCACTGGTCGAGGCATTTCGACGCCCTGGTGTAACGATTGTTTTCAGGGGTGTCGCTTTCATGCGTTTTGCCCAGGGTCAGATGGATAATATTCTGGGGATGGCGTTGATGAAATACCACCTGCTCCCGTTCCGATATAATGTCAAAAGGAGGCGCTACAACATCCGCCAAATTGCTTATTTTTCGGGTATTGTACAAAATTCCTTTGAAGGGGATAACATCGGCCATATTCAACGATTCCTTTCCAATATTTTTTTTTAAGCATTTTTGATAAAGGGGTTTTGATACTATATGCAAGGATGTTATTCAAGGAATAAAATAAGATTATTGACATGAAGGATTAAAAAAGTATACTGCATTCGGTTACGTGTTAAAATATTAACAGAAGCCATCTCAAAATTAGGATATTCGGTCGAGATCAAGACGAGGCCGAGGA
>CAZQAF010000048.1:0-25801 GCA_964591175.1 uncultured Desulfobacteraceae bacterium
TGGACAATAATGGTGATTCTGATCGTGTTGTTCATTCTGAACTTCGTATTTATTTACGATTTTGTTAAATCAAAGTCCTATAAAAAAGCGGGATAGAAGTGCTGAATCAGCCATGTTAATTTATGAGCGCAGATTCTTGAAATATGATTAAAAATTAAACACGAAAACACGAAAGCACGAAATAATAAACATTCTTTTTCGTGTTTTAATGATTAAATTTCTTTTTTTCCCCAACGATAGATTGAGTTTTAAGGAGGTGTAATATGTCGAAAATCAATTCAAAACAGAACAATAAACGGAGAAGCTTGACGTTTATATTGGAAGCGTCAGAGGCTAAGAAGGTCTTCTTGACGGGAGATTTCAACGACTGGAGCCCGGAAAAGCATCCCATGCGAAAAGATGAGAATGGAACATGGAAAAAGCGATTGATACTTTCTCCCGGAAATTATGAATACAAGTTTTTGGTAGACGGCCAGTGGAAGGAAGATCCGCGTAACCATCGGCGATGTCCCAACTGCTTTGGTTCATACAATAGTGTTATCCGTTTACCCGAAGCTTAGTGCTATGGAATGAAAAAAATGAAAAAAATTCGAAAAATCATGGCGGCGTATGACTTTTCCGACTATTCGAAAGAAGTTTTGGTATTTGCTGCTGAATTGGCCGGTGAATTAAAATGCGATCTGATGATCGTCAATGTTATCAACCAAAGAGATGTAGAAGCAGTAAGAAGAGCTGAAATAGAAAGCATAAGTTTTTCCGCGGACCAATTTATACGAGACAGGAAAGAAGATCGATTGGAACAAATTGATCAAACGATCAAGGAGATATCCGCCAAATATCTTCCTGTTGAGATAAAGATCAAAACAGGCGTCCCGTTTCGTGAGTTGATACAGTCGGTTGAGGATAGCGGCGTCGATCTTGTGGTGATGGGACGAAAGGGCCGCACCAATCTTGCAGGCATTCTTTTCGGCACGACAGCGGAAAAGATGTTCCGTCACTGCCCGGTTCCATTGTTGAGTCTGCGCAGGGATGAGGATATGGACCGTTCATGTATATAAACTGCCGGATGTTTTCTTCAAAAGGAGCGATTATGTATAAAACGATTTTAGTGCCGTTGGATGGATCAAAACGGGCGGAACGGATATTGAAACATGTTGAGGCGTTGGCTTACCGCTTGAATAGCAAGGTCATTTTTCTGCAGGTGGCCACTGCTCCCAATCTTGTTGGATATGATGAGAGTGCAATATTGCTGTACCACCATAACCTGGAAGAAGTGGCCAAGCAGGCTCAATCTTACCTGGATTCTCTGAAAGGAGAGTTTCGAGAGAAGGGCATTGAAGCCAAAGCCCGTGTTGTCGGCGGTCCGGTTGTCGAGCAGATTATCGACTGCGCTTTAAGAGAAAATGCCGATCTCGTCGCAATGTCCAGTCACGGAAGAACCGGCTTGGCCCGGGCTTTTTACGGGAGCGTAACAGCCGGTGTATTGAATCTAATCGATCGGCCGCTGCTGATTGTCCGATCACGGAGGAGTGATTAGAAGTGGTTTCAAAACTCTCCTCGGACTCAATTTTCGTGTTGTACTGAGACGACCAATCCTCAAAATATTCCCGACGTAGCTGCGGTTGGCCGCCTCAGGCCCGCGTTCTTGTCCCGCCGATCTTGGGCGGGAGATCTTAAATCCGATTGATGATTTTGAAACCACTTTTAGGTAAAAAAACGTTTTTTCAATATATGGGGGAAATCCCTATCCGGGAGATTTTCCCATAAAAAATGAAGCTTTCCCCTATGGACAAAATTGATCAGGTCGACAATAAATAATTGGTTGCACAAATCAACATGGAGAAATGACGAATATCAGGGAATATAATGGATAAGGTCTATTTTTTAGAAGATATCCTTCAACCCGACCCCATGAAATTTGCCGACGAGTTTTCCGAATTTGATCATGACACGGACAGTGCGAACCGATCGCTGTCACTGCAAATGATGGAAACAAATCCGGTGAGAAGTCCTGAAAAGAGGGCGCACGAACGATTTCAGGCTAGAAAAGATGCTTTTGCATTGATCCGACCGCCTGATGCCGGACATTTGCGCATTGCAGACCGGAGTATGGCGCAAATTGCATGTGCCGTATATCGATCGAAACCGGTCAGGTTCGGCAGAATCATTGACATCAGCATGGGCGGGCTTTTGTTTTATTATATCAACGGAAAGAAGCGACCCAGCCGATCGCTAGTACTGGACATATTAGTAGCTGATTCCGGATTTTACCTTGAAAATTTGTTGTTTAAAAACATTGCCGATGTGGAAATAACCGACGATTTCACGACCAATTCTTTTAATATGCGGCTGAATCAGGTACAGTTTGAAGGATTAAAACCTGTCGCAATGATGAAGTTGAAGTATTTTGTTGAAAATTATACGGTACCCCGGTTCTAGATAAAATGTCGCGATTTATCACAACCATAACGCTTTCCAAAGAAGAAAAGGTCAAGAGATAACAGGTTAAAATCAAAGTTGCATGACCTGAGTGTTATTTCTTTGCATTTACAAAAAAACTCGGTATATGAAAAAGGTGAGACGTTGAAAATCAGACATTCTCGCCTTTTTTACATGGATAAAAGAATTTAATGCGACATTTGAAAAAATTATCCCCTTTTACCGCTTTTTTGATTTTCGGCAGCATTACGGTGTTGCTGTGGCAAAATCAGAACAGGTACGAACGGGAGCTTGCCCTCCGGCATACGGAAACTTCTTCGAGGCAGATAGGGAGCCGTATCGAAGCCCTGATGCGTTCGCGTATGGCATCATTGGAGTTGCTCGCGGAAAGATGGGTCGGGAGGATTCCCCCGGATTTCAGCCAGACGCGGTTTCTTGACTTTGCGAGGGTGTTTTATTCCCATAATCCCGGTTTTATGGGGATCAACTGGATTGATCCTGGGGGCATCGTTCGATGGGTTTTTCCCAGAAAAGGCAATGAGAGTATCATCAATAAGCCGATCTTTGAACCTGGGGGCCCCAATTTTAACATGAAATTCCAGATACTTCACTCCAATCAAAATATTGTAACCCCTTGTATGGAACTGATACAGGGAGGACTCGGTTACAACACATTTTTGCCGCTCGTCTATTCCGGCAGGATTCAAGGGTATCTGAACGGTGTGTTCCGGGTTAAAGGCCTCATGGACATCAGTCTGGCCAAGGACATCTCCAATGAATTTTGGGTCCGCCTGTACGAAGGGGATCGACTGATTTACACCAATGAAGTTCAAAATGACGGCATGCCGGATAAGAATGGGTTGCAGGTGGTCCGGGAGATTCGGTTTCCCGGAAAAACCTGGATGCTGGATCTTGTTCCAAAGGCCCTCATTTACCCATCCGGTGCAGGCTGGCATGCTTCTTTTCTTGTTTTTGGGCTCATCATCTCGGCATTCCTTTCAATGCTCCTTCATCTTCTTCTCGAACGAATGCAAATGTACCGGCAGGCCAGGGACCAGGCGCTTCAGGAAATCAGCGAACGAAAACGCACGGAAACAGCATTAAAGGAAAATGAAAAAAAATTGGAAGCTGCACTCTCCGAACTCGCCGACAAAAATACGGAACTTGAAACCTTCGTGTATACGGTTTCCCACGATCTAAAAACCCCTATTGTCACCATCGAGGGATTTATCGGCGCACTTCGGGAAGACTTTGGAGACCGTATGGATGGAAATGCTGAAAAATATCTCAATTACATGAGCGATGCGTCCCGGAATATGCAATTGTTAATCGACGATTTGCTGTATCTTTCCCGCATCGGGCGGCTGCCGGAAAGAAAAACGGAATTTTCTTTTGACGATCTCATGGAAAAAGTTCTAAAAACGCTCCAGCGTCAAATCGATGAAAGCGGGGTCTCAATAAATGTTGAAAAAGGGCTTCCCGTGGTTTATGGTGAAATGGAACGTTTGTGCCAGGTGATGGAAAATCTGTTGTCCAACGCCGTAAAATACATCGGAAAGGAGAATCCTTCTCCACGGATCGATGTGGGAGCGATGGTTCAGGACGGCCACAGGGTATTCTTTGTTCGGGACAACGGCATCGGTATCGAAAAAAGATATCATGAAAAGATTTTCGAGATCTTTCAACGGCTCCCGGCAGCAAAAAAATCCGCGGAGGGGACTGGTGTCGGCATGACCATCGTAAAGCGCATTGTCGAACATCATGGCGGCAATATCTGGCTGGATTCCGAGCCGGGGAAGGGGACCGCGTTTTTTTTCACCCTCAAAGGGAAGGAGGCATGAATCCATGGATTACGAACCCTTGGATATATTGCTCGTAGAAGATGAGCCGGCCCATGCGGAACTGACCAGGCGTGCCATTCGAAAAGCGGGAAACGCCAACCGGATCTTCATTGTTTCCGATGGTGAGGAAGCCTTTGACTTTCTGTACCATCGTGGAAAGTATGAAGACAGCGTCAAATATCCTTTGCCCGGGTTGATTTTGTTGGATATCAAGCTGCCCGGCGTCGACGGCATCGAGGTTTTAAAGACGATCAAACAAGATGCTTTGCTGAAACGAATACCGGTGATCATGCTGACCACATCGGAACGGGAAGAGGATATTGCCCGATCCTATAATCATTATGCCAACAGCTACCTGACCAAACCTGTCGGGTTCAAGGAATTTGAAGAAAAAATCATGCGAATCGAGTTTTACTGGATGATTCTCAATAAGCCGCCAGTGATAAACGAATAAGGATATTTTGCGCGCCGGCAGGGAAAATTTAGGAGTTTTGACAGTGGAACCGTTGAAGCTCGTCATCATAGAGGACGATGAAGCCCATTTCAGCCTGATGAAACGGGCCATTACCAAAGAATTTCCGAACGCCTTGCTATATCATTTCCAGGAAGCGACCACATGCCTTGAACACCTTGACAGCATCATTCCCGCTGTTATCATTACGGATTACCTTTTGCCAGGTATGAACGGTATCGAGTTTTTAGAAACCCTGAGGCAAAAGGGCGGCGATATCCCGGTGATTATGATCACGGGCCAGGGAGACGAGAATATTGCGGTCCGCGCCATGAAATCCGGGGCCATCGATTATCTGGTCAAATCCAGAGATTTTTTTACTCTGCTTCCTACTGTCATTGAAAAAGTGGTTCGTAAAAACAGGCTCGAGCAATCCCTTTTAAAATCCGAAAAACGATTTCAGGACATGGCTGAAAATATATCGGACTGGGTCTGGGAGATGGACGCGCAAGGCAGGTATATCTATTCAAACCCGGTTGTGAAAGACATCACCGGTTATCGCTGTGACGAGGTGATCGGTAAATACTTTTACGATTTTTTCTCTTCAGAAAATAAAGCCATCTTAAAAGCGAGGATCTTTGAATTGATGGCCGAATTAAAACCCATCAAGTCCTTTGATAATGTTCTGGTTCGAAAAGACGGATTTGAAATCATCATGGAGACCAGCGGCGTACCCTGTTTGGACAAAACGGGAAACCTAACCTGCTTCAGAGGCGTCAATCGAGATATTAGTGAACGAAAGCGTTCAGAATCACGTATTCGACACCTGTCTCAACAATTATTAAAAGCACAGGAAACCGAACGTCAAATGATTTCCTGTGAGCTTCACGACCGCGTGGCACAAGATCTTTCCGCTTCAAAAATCGGGTTTGATATGCTTTTGAAGGATCAGCCTGCATTGGATATCGAAGTAAAAGAAAAAATGCTGGTTATCTCAAATTGTCTCCAAAGGGTCATCAACGCTATACGGGATCTCTCTTATGATTTGCAACCGCCGGCCTTGGCGGAAATGGGCCTTGTGAAAGCGCTTGACATTTATTGTGAAGAATTTTCAACTCAACCGGGAATAAAAGTAGACTTTCAATCAGCGGGTTTAAATTTATTCAGACTGGATTCAAATACCGAAATCCATATATACCGTTTGGTTCAAGAAGGCCTGAACAATATCCGCAAACATGCCGATATAGACCGGGCCGTTGTCAGGCTTGTGGGCGTATTCCCGAATATCATTCTTCGCATTGAAGACAGCGGAAAAGGTTTTGATATCAAGAAACGGGAGCTTGAATTGGGCGATGAAAAACGGATGGGCCTTCGAAGTATGAAAGAAAGGGCCGGTTTGCTGGGCGGGCAAATGATCGTTCAATCGCGCCCGATGCAAGGAACAAGAATATTTATTAAAATACCTTGCCAGGAGAAGGCTCGTGAGCCCCAAAAAGCGTATATTGATTATTGACGACCATCCCCTTTTTAGGGAAGGCATCAAGGCGATCATCGGACATAACTCCGGATATGAAATCGTCGGAGAATCAGGCACCGGCCATCAAGGGCTTGAAATGGTGAAGGAATTCAAACCTGATCTGGTTTTGTTGGACGTGGGATTGCCGGATGTCAGAGGACTTGTTTTGATCGGCGATATCTTAAGGTGTTCTCCTAAAATCCGTGTCATGGTTGTCAGTATGCATTCCAAGATCGACTATATCGTAAAGGCATTTCAGTGCGGCGCCATGGGGTATTTGGTCAAAGAATCTGCTGCGGATTTGCTCTTGGATGGTATTGAGCACGTGTTAAAGGGACATTATTATATGGACACGTCCGTATCCCACCAGGTGGTCAAGAAACTTATCGGGTTGCCGGAAAAGCAGGTGGCGGTGGCAGGTACCGGCTACGATTTGTTGACCGCCAGAGAACAGGAAGTCATGGGGCTTTTGGCCGAAGGGCTGTCTACAGACCAGGTTTCGGATAAACTCTTCATCAGCCGCAAAACGGTTGAAAACCACCGCCACAGCATCATGCGAAAACTCGATCTGCATAGTATGATTGAGCTGACCCGTTTTGCTGCAAAGCTCGGTCTTATCGACATTGATCTGTGGAAAGAATAATTTTTCATTGGTCTCCCATCCAAACCGAACCCGCCTCAATTGTGTCGTATCCCTATGGTTTCCCGTCCGTTGTATAGGAAAAAATTCTCGCATAGGAAATTTCCCCAGGAGAAATGAATCCGTCACCCTATAGACAAACCCGCCAAAGTTGATAATAAATGAATCAAAATTCCATCTAAGCTAACTTTGTTTTCTTTTCATACTCTCGGAGGACAAGATTGTTGGAATTTTGGCAGGTGTGAATGACAGACAATTTTGACAATCAGTTAAAAGATCAATTCCCGGATTTAAAACATCTCATTCAGAGCATTCAACGTATTGAGGGGAATCAGGATTGTTTCGGCAAATCAGATGGAGACTGCAACCGAAAAGATTGTCTTTGGCGTGAATACTGCCTGAAGGAAAAAGGATAAGAGATTGAGGCTCTAGGAGGTGTGACATGTCAAAAGGAAAACCAAATCAGAAAACCAAACGAAGAAGATGGACATTCATATTGGAAGCGATAGAGGCCAAAGAGGTCCTCCTGCTGGGAGATTTTAACAATTGGAGTTCGGAAAAGCATCCAATGAAAAGAGATGAAAATGGGATGTGGAATAAGACAGTGATGCTTACCCCAGGAAATCATGAATATAAATTTCTGGTCGACGGGAATTGGAGAGAAGACCCTTCAAACGACCGTCTGTGCCCGAATTGTTTCGGAACTTACAACAGTGTTATCAACCTGACCGAAGCCTAATTCGTCCGACTCCTTTTGTATGTAAAGGATTATGTCGAGTATTCACACATGCGCGCTTTCTTCCGTTCATCCGTTCGGGCTGGAAATATTTCATAAAAACTGTTCGATCAAAAAACTATCCCAGGCCCTTAACTTTTCCGGAGAATATGGGGCAACGATTGCCCCGCAAGGGGGTAACGCACTTTCATGAGATCTGCTTTGGATTGATGACGATCAGCGCAGGCGCTTGCGCCGCGTGTTGCTCCGGCAATTTAAATTTTCACTTTTCAATGGTTCAGCTGAGTTGCCTCGCATCATAAAGTACCCATTTCGTTCCGTAGTTCGTATTTTTGACTAAAAAGTTGAGCATATGGTCAAGCACTGGCTACACAGGAGCGGTAGATCATGCGCAAGGTATCAACAAATCCCCGGGTTCTGCTAGTGACCCCTGAAGTCACTTATCTTCCCGATGGAATGTGTCGATATGTCAACAGCTTGAATGCCAAGGCAGGCGGACTTGCGGATGTGTCGGCAGCTCTGATCCATGCTCTGCACAATCAAGGCGCCGATGTCCATGTCGCCCTGCCGGACTATCGGTCCATATTCAGCGGCAGTATGTCGCCATTTGTAAAAAAAGAACTCGGTATAAGAAATAGCGTTCCTGAAGAAAGGATCCATCTGGCTCAAGACCGGGCGTTTTTCTATCTGAACAATATCTATTCCGGTAATGAGTTTGAAAACATTAAAATCTCGCTGGCCTTTCAGCGCGAGGTGATCAACAATATTGTTCCCAGGGTGCAGCCGGATTTAATCCATTGCAATGACTGGATGAGCGCCCTGATTCCCGCCATGGCAAGACAATTGGGTATTCCCTGTTTGTTTACAATTCACAATATTCATACGGTTAAATGCACCCTTTCTGAAATCGAGGACAGGGGTATTGACAGTGCTTTGTTCTGGCAGAACCTTTTTTATGAGAACTTCCCTTCAACTTATGAAAATGCCAGGAACTCGATTCCTGTCGATTTTCTGGCCAGTGGTGTTTTTGCCGCCCATTTCGTAAATACCGTAAGTCCGAGATTTCTGGAAGAAATGATCGACGGTCGGCATGGATTTGTGAAAAATTGTATGCAACAAGAGCTGGCCAACAAACATAACGCCGGATGCGCCGTCGGGATTTTAAATGCCCCGGATCCGTCTTACCACCCGTCCATTGATGAAGTGCAGCCCTGCATGTATTCCGCAAACAATCATGTTTTGGGAAAAAAGACCAATAAGGGGATGTTTCAAAAAAACTTGGGTTTGATCCAGGACACCCGGGCGCCCATCTTTTTTTGGCCTTCCCGTCTGGACCCGGTTCAAAAGGGGTGCCAATTACTGGCGGATGTCCTTTATGAGGTTGTTTCCCGCTATTGGAAAGAGAATCTGGAAATTGTTTTTGTAGCAGACGGGGAGTTTCAAAGGCATTTCAAAGACATCGTTGGATATCACGGTTTGTTCGATCGCGTGGCAATTTGTGATTTTAATGAACGGTTGGCCCGGCTGGCCTATGGGGCATCGGATTTTGTATTCATGCCTTCAAGTTTCGAACCCTGCGGTCTCCCTCAGATGATCGGGCCCATATACGGCGCTCTTCCGGTGGCTCACGATACCGGCGGCATTCGTGATACGGTCGCTCATCTGGATGTTTCCAAAGATACGGGCAATGGATTTTTGTTTAAAACATTCGACTCAGGCGGTCTGTCATGGGCCATTGATCAGGCCATGCAGTTTTATAGGGTGTCTCCTGATATCAAAGAACGGCAGATCCGTCGAATCATGACGGAAAGCGCTACGATATTTAATCATCAGGTCACCGCAAAACAATATATCGATCTATATGAAAAGATGCTTCAGCGCCCCCTTATTAGCAGGCTGAATGGGGATTCTTCTGATATTCATAGCCTTTCAAGTCAAAAAGGATATCATAAACCAAACAAAAAAGATCCGGCGAGTCTTAGATTTCCATTAGTAAGTCCGGATGCACGAAATATTATCCGTTTTCCAAAGAGACGCCGTAATGTTGAGAAGCAGCGGCCCAAAAAACATCGGGTAACATTATAAAAATTCCAGCGATGAAAGTGAACCATTAATGGAAGCATTATTGAGATCAATATTTGAGGTGTTTCCGGGAAAATCGAAAATTATCTTAAACCTAAATTGAGCGATTTTTTACTCGATCTGCACCGATCTCTTGCGCATAAAGGCTTTGCAAAAATCCTCGACATATCCACGGGTATGCCTGCGGTTTGTGCAAATCTTTCTGCATCAAGACCTCGGCACATATCTTCGCAAAAACCGCTCAACTTAGGTTTAAGGGTCATTGTTCCGACTGCGGCGATGACCTCTTCATTGATATCATTCCCACATCAGGAGGTTTCGGATTGTTAAGGGGTGCTTTTGTTGAATGGTCGGAAGAAAAGTATGCATCATTTTAAGCATCGCCTTCTCAGTATTAAACATCGTGGAAAAATAGCAATTTTATCGAATCTTTCCTAGGAGCCGACCTTGCTTTTAAAATTACAAATTCCAATCGTCGCTTCATGTTTTTCTTCCGGCCACCCAACATCCCTTTACATCCTGTAAAAAATACTGACATTAATTTTTTTTCCTCACATAGAGAAACATCAAAGGATCCTTTAAAATTAGCGGATTTATCAAAGAGTTATTTGAACGCCTTTTACAAGACCTTTTTGGCACACCTTTTGCGATGTTAATGATCGAGGTTTTTGACGTGATTTGTATTGTGCGGGTTTCTAATTGAATAAGAAAAGCAAGGCGGGCACCAAATAGATAAAGCCGATCGGCTGATTCGAACGGCAGTGTCATTTGTCATTGTCTTCGGCAGTATTTATTCCAGCGGTTTATGGACGATCTTGGGTATTCTGATTCTGTTGACAGCTGTTATGGGATGGTGCCCGATTTATGCCCTGTTTCATCTGTCTACAACCAAGGAGTAAGTAAAAATACCTGCGGACACTTCAGGTGAACATGAGCCGCGTCGCGGACCCAAACGATTGCTAAAATAACCGATCCCCTGGGGTCGCTTGGCTAAATGCCGCTGCATGAAGTGCTTCTGGACAATTTGGCAAATTAAAATATCTCGACCCATCATTTAACTGCGTCATTAAAGGAGCCTGTCATGTATAATAGAATACTGGTCCCTCTGGACGGCTCGAAACGAGCGGAAGCAATTTTGCCCCATGCAGAGGAAATGGCGAATCGTTACGGCGCTGAAATAATTTTTCTTTGCGTTGAGGAACTGTTTGTCATGCTGGAGTGGGATGAAGTCGTGGATCTGGAAAATTGTCGCGAAAAGTTTAATGCGCGAAAGGAAACATCAGAAGCGTATCTGGCTCAATTCAAAACCGAATTCCAGGATAAAGGTGTTCGAGCAGACGCCCGCGTCGTTCATGGACCGGTGGTGAAGTCCATATTAACCGCTGCCGAAGATATGGACGTGGACATCGTTCTAATGGCCAGTCACGGTCTCGGCGGATTACACCGAACCTTTTATGGCAGTGTCACTGCTGGCGTACTGCAAAAGATAGACCGGCCGTTGCTGATCATCAGAACCCGCAGAATGGAGTAGGACAAGCGGAGTGATAAAGACGGATGATATTTTTTCCATGACGGTGGTTGTCATTATGTTCACGACCATTTTACCTGCACCCATTCTGAGCGCCGTGATAAAGCGGCAGATTCCAGCCTTATACCAAATGGATTTATAGCGCCAAGAATCCGATTTTCAGGTAAAAGCCTCCGATAATACAGCGAATAGTTATAAGACCCATAAACGTTTCCATGGTGAGTTTATTCTGGATTTCAACAGGTTGGCGTTGAAAAAAAAGTGTTTACTTAATGGCATATCTTTTGCATTATTCACATAGAACGTATTTTTAATTAAAACCACGAAGAACACGAAGTTAACAAATCTGAAATTATTATATAATTTTTTATCACAGCCGATTTATGAACGATAAAGTCTCAGGGATTCTTTTTGACAAACACGACCACGAGCTGATCCGAATCGTCAACGACGTGCTGGAAGGAAAAAGCAGCTACAAGCACGCCCGCCGATTTTACTATCCGTACTTCCACTCCCACGGTATCAAAGAAATGACTGAAACCAGGGGATTGCGGATTGCCTATGCGGTGGTCCACCTGTTAAGTTCTCTGGAAGTCGGCGGGGTCGATGAACGTATCAATGCATTGCGCCTTTTGTGCAATGAAGTGATCGACACCGCCGAAGGCCCGATGCCGAAAAATACCGCCAGGGTGTTGCTGCAAATTATGAAGGACTTGGTGCGGGTTCATGGCGATTACCGCAAGCAACTTCAACTGGCCCATGACTTCCGGATGGCGGCATCGGGGAAGCCGCGCCTCATCCGGCGGCAACTCAAACGCTACCATCTCTTAGAGATGCCCGAAGATTGGAATCAAATTGCATTCGACGATCATGTTCACGATGTCAACACCAAAGGGCGCAAGTCTTCCACCCATCTTATTATGGATGCATGGATAAAAGGTATCCAACGCCTGCGGGTGATCCACTACAACTTTATCGAGCCGCGTTTTGCGGCCGAACTTCTTGAAGCCGCCAAAATTCTAAAAATCGACATTCGAATCGGCATTGAATTTTACACGCGATTCCATGACAAATACGTGCAATTGATATGGGTTCCCCGAGGGTTTAACGATGCCCAGTCATTCTTATGCTTTCTTGCCGAACCGGCAGTCATGAAGATCATGGAGGCCGGCCGAAGGGTTTCGATCTATCAGCAGGAATATGTTCCGGCGCTTCTTAAGAAATTTAATGAAAGCCACCGTCCGGAGATCAACCGAATTTACGGAATCGAGTTGCCCTCCATTGATGAAAAAGAATTTCTGGCGTACGTGGGGATCGGGCAGAAATCGAGATTGCATCTCGCGAAATTCATCCATGACCGGATGTTGAAAGTGTTGCAGGGGAAAACCGATCGGTTAAAGGAAGAGTTTCTCTTGGCAAATCCCGAGCGGCAAGATGCCATCACCCAATGGATCGAATCCATGAACACACAGGATTTCGAATCCGTCATCGACGGCTATCTGGCGCCTGAAAAAAACCCCGGGATCAGATATCCGGATATGGTGGACGATGGCCCGGATGTCCCGGAACTGTTGCAACTCAGTCCATTTGAAATTTTGAGGCGACTCGCTAAGCTCCATTCGGGATACCGGGTGACCCTGAATTTAACCCATTTGAGAGCCGGAGACGTCGTTGAGTTGTTGTACGATTGCCAGGGAATGATCACCCGGCTCGAGATATTCAATCTTAAAGATCATGCCGCAGGCAAAACCGGCCATATTGCGGAAATCAGCCGTTTGCAGGAGGCGATTAACGACGGAAGTCCGATTCATCTGAAGCAAATTATTCGTGAGATTATTGAAGATCTCCGGCAACCGGGGACTTCGAACAATGCTCAACAAATCGACAAATTAATTACGATTCTCTACGATATCGATATATTGAAGTCTTACTACGCTGGAAATCCCCTTAAATCTAGGATCGGAAGTGATTCCACGGGCCGTTCTCCCAAGGTTCATGGAATGGGGCTGGCGATCAAGGAAACGCTTCCGAGACGGGCGCAACGGCAAATCGTACTGGATTGCCGGACGGGTGTTCGTGAGACCATTCCCATTAAAATCAATGCATACAAATACACGATTGACATTCCACATGAATCCGGCAGGCCATTTGACAAGTTAATATCCGGATTGGCAACGATTCTCCCGAGTTTCAGCCGATTAAACGTCACACGCCGACAAGGCTGGCAGGTTCAGGCGACTTCTACCCGTATGGTTCGCTCGGGCAACATTGTGACTCTTGGTGGCGCTCAGAAAAATATTGTTAACGAACTTTATCTCAATGCGCCGGAGTTGCCGAAAAGAAGGCGAGGGTTGCAGTGGCCCTATTTGAACTCAAAGCTGAAAAACGCTCTCAAGGTAATGATCGGATTTATTCCGGCTTTTCTAACCTTTGCCCTGACCAAGGATTGGTGGGTGTTGGCTTATTTGGGAGCCTTTATCTGGTTCGGAATTACCGGTCTGCGCAATATTCTTCAATCTGTTCTGGGTGGCGGCGGTTTTCGCCGCTCGCCGCTGTTGAATTGGAATGATTACGTCAGTTGGACGCGTATCACGGATTCTCTGCTTTTCACCGGATTTTCCGTACCGCTTTTGGATTATGTGGTCAAAACCGTGATATTGGATCGGGGGTTTGGTATCACGACCCAGACCAGCCCGGTTCTTTTGTATACGTTTATGGCGCTGGCCAACGGTATTTATTTGTCCGGACATAATATTTTCCGGGGTCTGCCCAGGGGTGCGGTATATGGGAACTTCTTCCGAAGCATCCTTTCCATTCCCGTCGCCGTATTATTAAATGCCGGAATCGGCGGCATCCTCACCATGTCGCACACAGCGGGTGTCAATGATATTCTGCAAAAGTGGGCGGCAATTATATCCAAAGCCGCATCGGATTTTGTTGCCGGTTTCATCGAAGGGACGGCCGACCGGTACAAGAATATCCGGATGCGTTTGCGTGATTACAAAAACAAGTTCAGAGAGCTTTTGTCCATTTATGCACAACTGGAACTGCTCTATCCGGATGTAGAGTCTTTCAAAATCCTGGGTTGCGCCTCTGACGTGAATCGGAAAGCCAATGCAGAAGCCCGGGATCTGGAAAAAATTGTCATGATCCACGCTATGGACATGCTGTATTTCTGGATGTACCAGCCGCGTTCCCGCGTGGCTTTTTCACAATTTTTGCGCACGCTTTCGGTAGACGAGCGCTATATTCTGGTAAGCTCGCAGTTCACGCTTCAACGCCACCGTGAGATCAGCCAGATGTTTATCGACGGCATCCTGGGAACCAATTTTCCAAGGCCCCTGTCGTTTTATCTTTCACGTTATGAGGAATACCTTGAACAAATCAAACATTTGGTGCTCGGTGAAGACTTTAGCGAGGTGCATGCTGGAAACGCTCTGCCCCCTAATTAATGCCTGAACGGAAACTCCTGTCCAGGCAAAATCCGAAGATCGAATATCGATATCCGAAAAAAAAGCACGAAATTTTATCTTTTTCGTGCTTTTTCATTTTTGCGTGTTCACAATTAAGACGCTTTTGCTGTTTCAGCTATGCCGGAATATGAAAGTTCTTCGGCAAACTTTTTCTTGAAGGCCAGTGCAACAATCTCCGCCGCATCTTGCGTATTGCTGATATAGTCGCAATTGATCACCAAATCGAACTCATAGGGGACGGCTGCTTTTTTGCCGAAAACCTTTTTAAAAAATTCACTTTGTTCTTTATCGATTTGGGGCAATTTTGAAGCGGCGGCTTTCTTTTCAACGTTGAGAATTCTGGCCAACCGCTTGATCCGGTGCTCGTCCGAACAGATGCATCTGATCGCCAGTACCCGGTCCCGGGGTAGGATTAAATGGGTTCCCCTTCCGACAAAAATTGTGGGCTCCAAACCGGCAATGGAAAGTACAACATTTGCAAGATGGCGGCTATAGTCGCTTTTGATAAAAGATTTTTCACCGAAGAGAAGTTTGACGAATTCGTTTAAAACGCCGGGATACCGTTCATCGAAATAGGAGACGGTTTTTTCGCTGAGTTTCGCCTCCTGGGCGATGTGCATCAGCACCCCTCTGTCAACCACACTGTAGTTAATCTTTTTGGCCAGAATATCTGCAATTTCTAAAGCGCCGACGCCGATTTTTCGAGAAAAACAGATCGTGGGAAAAATCGCGGGTCTTTTTTCCTTTTTTTTCTGTTCGATCCATTTTTGATCCAGATCTCGAAAATACTTATCGGCCAGTTGAGAACCGGTGGGTCTTTTTTTCTCATACATCCCCGGAATGTATTTTACGCCTCCGACTTGTATAGCCATTATATACCTCCTTTTAGTCTCATAACCTTATCTGAAGTGATCGATTTCCAAAAGGTCAAGCGATTACCATGTTTTCGGAACTTTTTGAGGACTATTTCTGCAACTATTATGCCACGGGGAGATAAGAGGGACGTATGATGTATGTATATGAATTAACGTTTAATATTGTCGTAATCCCGGGAAAAAAGATTTAAGCCGGCAAACAAATCTGTCCGTTTCTTTTACAAACTGTAAAAGGAAGAAAGCATTGCCGTACTTTAAATATTCCCTTTACACGTTGTAAAAATATCCGACAGGCCGTTTTTCAATTCTTGCGCCACATTTCCGTGAAATGTATTTAATACCTTTTATTACAATGTGTTAAGCTCTTGCCGCCGGTGTCTTTATTTCTGGAATAGTTATTGCTTCTTGATATTTTACAGGCATCAAGAACCACAGCATTTCAAATTCGGTCGTCTCTTTCTATTGAAATATTGGAATAATGCACGGCATCTATCCCATGCACCGGGAAAGGAAGGTTCATAATGAAGAATCAATCTCAACAAAAAGTACTGTTGACGTTTGACGGTTCCGAACATGCTTTTCATGCGATAAATTATGTGAGCAAACTCACTCCATTTCATAAAATGAAGATAGAGCTTTTTAAT
The DNA here is from genome assembly GCA_964591175.1 of uncultured Desulfobacteraceae bacterium. Taxonomy (GTDB): domain Bacteria; phylum Desulfobacterota; class Desulfobacteria; order Desulfobacterales; family UBA11574; genus UBA11574. Next base: position 16,226 of record CAZQAF010000048.1, read on the forward strand.
GTTTTCAGCAATATACCCGAGGCATATTTGGATCTTGACAAAGATCCCCAATTCAGTCGAGCCGCCCGGGAAGTCAGGGCATGGGAAATGCAGCAGAAAAAAGAGATTCAAAACGCCATGGAAAATGCAAAGCAAAAGCTTCTTCATTCAGGCTTTGCTTCAGATGCCGTTTCCATACGAATTCATAACAAGAAGGAAGGTATTGCGAGAGACATCGTCAAGGAAGCAGAAAACGGGTACAATGCAGTGATTATCGGACGCAGGGGTACGGGCACATATAAAGAAGTTATCGTTGGAAGCGTTGCGAAAAAAATCGTTGAAAAAGTGACTTTCCTGCCGGTGTTGATGATCGGAGAAATACCCCCTGACAACAAATTTCTCGTGGCCGTAGACAACTCGGAAAATGCCATTCGGGCAGTAGATTATATTGCACGGATTCTGGGTGGTTTCGATTTCAAAATAAACTTGTTCCACGCCATTCGGGGCGACCACTCCATTCATTCCGGTATTGCGCATCTATTTTTTCCCAAAGAAAGCTTTGAGGAAGCTGAAGACGGTGCAAAGGCTGTATTCGACATTGCAAAACGCCGTTTGGAAGATGCCGGTTTTGCGTCCGGTCAAATAACTGCCAAACTGGTTTCCGGCGTCCCCAGCCGCGCAGAAGCCATCATTAAAGAAGCCAGGGAGGGAGATTACGGCACCATCGTTTTAGGCCGAAGGGGCCTGTCCAAGGTTCAGGAATTTTTGCTGGGAAGAGTGAGCAATAAAGTCATCAGCATTATCAGAAGAAGAGCGGTATGGATTGTGACCTAATTCTCTTATAGGTAAAACCAATTTAAAAAAGGAGGTTCATTATGAAAGCGATTATGGATTTCAAAAAATTCGATTTCTTTCATGCATTTTCAGATAATCAGTTAGAGGAACTCTTGAACGTCACGGAGAAAAAAACCTTCCAAAAAGGGACTCAAATCTACAAGGAAGGTGATCGCGCCAACCAGATTTTTATCGTTTCCAAGGGCTGGGTGAAACTGCGAAAGATCGATCCGGGAAAAGACATCGACATTTCCTTTGAGAGCAGGAGTAAAGGAGAGCTGTTCGGTGCGGCATGTTTTATGAAGCCCCAGGAGTATACGCTGAATGCCGTCTGTATGGAAGACTCTGAGGTGATGGCCATTAACGCGGATGACCTGTTTGATCTCTTCCATAAAGATTATCAAATCGGATACCTTTTTCTTAAAGAAATCGCCAAGGTCTATTTCGAACGCTATAAAAGCGTCAAAAGGCAGCTTTATGGCATGGTCCAAGACCCTGCAACCATCACGGCCCTTCCTGGATAAACATTGATAACCGAAAAAGGAGATTCATTATGGGGGAGAGCGTTTATAAAATCATTGAGTTGGTGGGAACCAGCCGTTCTTCATGGGATGAAGCCGCTAAAAATGCGGTGGAAACGGCTTCCGGTACGCTGAAAGATCTTAGAATTGCGGAAATTACCAAACTGGATCTGAAGATCGAAAATGGGAAAGTGACGGCATATCGCGCCAGGGTAAAGCTTTCCTTCAAATATGAAAAAGACTGACCCCTACAGGACGCAACAGTGTACCCTATAAGAGGCGGAAACCGTTAACCCGCGGGCTTCCGCCTCTTTTCATATGGTCGTTACAACGATCCTACAAGGTTTCAAGGACTTTAAATTCTTCAATGCTGTATAATTTGGCGATGGACTGTAATTCAAAGTCGGAAAGGCCGCAAAAGAGATCGGACATTTTCAGAATTTCAATACGTTCTTCGAGGCGCATAGAAGTCCTCCAATATTAATTTTTAAACCATTGGCAAATATAACCCACCCAATCCGCTGCAATTAGGCAGCAAGAATCATACCATAAAAAAATTCCGGACCATCCGCAGTCTAACGGCGTTACCTTCGATTGGAAAAGCAATACTTGAGTGAAAGTTTTACACCCTGTAAAAAAATCCGACATCAAAACCGATTCGGCATAAAAGACACATAATCTTGATCGAAGATCGTTTGCCCATATTATTAGTCGGTTAAATAAATAACGATTTTGAATTTTGGATGTGGCATGGAAATTGTATTTAACTATAGATTTGAAAATTTGAAATCAAAATAAAATCGTGAAACGATTTTATGAAACGCCCACAGGTGAACCTGCGGGCGTTAACGAACAAAAGACAAATCGCCAAGCAGCGAAGAATTCGGATTTAAGGAAAGAGACCATGTCAAAACAGTTTACGGAGGCTTTTATGCACCATATTCATATAAATCCCATAAAAAATAGAATGTATGTCATTTTAAAAGACGGAAACACCCATGATAGAGCAGAATACGTGAATACCATCGAAAATGCCTGTGGAGATTTGGCGGATAGCTTTTCATGTGTTGCTGTTTTTGATAAGAAGGGAAGCGTTCGTCAAAATGACCTCGATCTTTTATTCAATACCGTGGACTTAATTTATGCTTATGGTGCCGGCAGAATCGTTCTGGTTAGAAAAAATAATGCCAGCTCAGATTTCTTCCAACAAAATCTCTTCAATTTAAAAGCCTGTTTCATGGTAGAAAATGCAAGTGATATACAGGAAGCTGAAGATAAGCTCGATCGAGAATAACATGCGGTCTTTTTTTACGGATACGAAAGCCTCTATATCATCACAGTAAAACCGTACAAAGAATTATCTGGACCTTCCATTATCCCATCCTCACCGGAATTGAGAACCTTATCGCATCGTTGTGCCAGCTATATCCTTCAACCACATCGCCATCGGCTTTTTTTACATAATGAAAAAAATATCGACACAGACCCGACTTCACCGGAAAAAGACATATAAATAACCTATTGTAAAAGCGTATATTATTAAATTTGGCGAGATGGCATGTTTTTTGCGAAAGGTAAAAATGAAACCAGCGACCGTATTCATTCTTAAATTCAATCTCATATTCGAGCAGACGGGTAATTAAATATGTTCAAAATTTTGATCGTCGACGATAAAAAAGCGATTCTAAAGGCGCTGTATAATGAGCTGAACATTGAGAACTTTCAAGTCGTAACCCTAAGCGCCATTGGATTGATGTGGGAATATATCAGACAAGTGCGACCGGATTTAGTGCTTTTAGGACTTCATTCGGATAGTTTTGACAGTTGGCAGATTTTAAACGATATCAAAAAGAAGATTCCGGACCTTCCGGTGCTCATCTATATCATTGATTGCCATCGTTCAATGAACAGCATCAAACGAGCCATTTATGAGGTCCTTAAAAACGGCAGTATTTCATCGGCATTTATGTTTCATGCCTTAAAGACTCCGGAATCCGAAAAGATTTGAATAACTTTTATACGATGAAGCGAGGATACTTTTAATGAGCTATCCTATTTTAACACCGGATGAAGCCGCATCATATATAAAGGATGGTGATACGGTTTCATTCAGCGGGTTCAGTCCGGCTGGTGCGGCAAAAGTGGTTCCCCGAGCCATCGCCTCCCGTGCCCGGGACGAACACAAAAAAGGAAATCGTTTCAAAGTGAGGGTGCTGACCGGTGCTTCCAGCGGACATATTATCGATGATGAGCTGGCCCAGGCGGAAGCTGTTTCATGGCGGGCGCCGTACCAGTCGGGTTCGGATTTACGCAGGCAGATCAATCGCCAGGAGGTTGAATATGTGGATATGCACCTTTCCCATGTCCCCCAGGCCGTGGCCGAAGGTTTTTTCGGCAAAATCGACGTTGCGGTGGTGGAAGCCACAGAGATCACATCCGACGGAAGAGTATTTCTGACAACGTCCATCGGCGCATCTCCGACGTATCTTCGATACGCTGACAAGATCATCATTGAAGTCAATCGTCATCAATCTCCACGGCTTCGGGAGATAGCGGACATCGTGGTTATGCCGACACCGCCCAAACGCTATCCCATACATATCTATGAACCTTTGACGCGCATCGGTTTCCCTTATGCAGTTGCCGACCCTAAAAAGGTCATCGGTCTTGTGGAAAGCGACGAACCCGATAGTGTGATTGAATTAGGGGCACCGGATGACATCAGCCACCGAATTTCGAAACATGTGGTTCGCTTTTTCTTAAAAGAAATGCATAACGGAAGAATTCCCAAAACATTATTGCCGATCCAGGCAGGTGTGGGCAACGTGGCCAACGGCATGCTGGCTGCTTTGGGGAACCACCCGGATATTCCTCCTTTTAGCATGTATTCTGAAGTTTTTCAGGACGCCATGGTCGATCTCATGGCTGAAGAGAAACTTCTGGGCGCCAGCGCCACCAGCTTGACCATTGCATCTCATAAATTAAAACAGATTGTCGCCGACATCGATTTTTTTGCCCGTCGCATTGTGCTGCGACCCCAGGAAATTTCTAATCACCCGGGCGTCATTCGCAGGTTGGGGATCATCGCCCTGAATACAGCAATTGAGATTGATATTTACGGAAATGTAAATTCATCCCACGTGTACGGCATGGATATCATGAACGGCATCGGCGGCAGCGGAGAATTTACGAGAAACAGCTACTTGTCCGTATTCATGACGCCTTCCATTGCCAAAGGCGGCAGGATATCTTCCATCGTTCCCATGTGCCCGCATGTGGACAATAACGAACATTCCGTTCAAATCGTCGTGACCGAACAGGGGCTGGCAGATCTCAGAGGATTGGGGCCCATGCAAAGGGCTAAAATCATCATCGACAAATGTGCGCATCCTGCGTACAGGGATTACCTTTATCGGTACATACGAGATGCCAGACTCGGGCATATTCGGCATGATCTGATACAATGCTTTGAACTGCATCGCAATTTATTGGAATACGGTGCCATGCTCCCGGATTTAGTGCATGAAGATATTTCAAATTAAATGGATCATTTTGGTTTCCGGAATCAGCGATGGCGTAATGGGAACGGCGATATATATCGCTTTTCGCCGCTATATTTATTTTAAGCCGATAAACGGCAGGGTATGAGTGACACAAATAACAAATTGCCGGGAATCCTGGTTACCGGGGCCTCCGGGTTTATCGGCAGGCATTTCGTCATCGCCGTATCCGAAAAGTTTCGTCTGTTCTGTATTGCGCGCCGCAGTCAAAAAGAGGTCGGTGTTCCCTTTCGCAGTACCATACACTGGCTGCAGGCTGATATCACAAAGTGGAAAGATTTGCTCAATGTTTATGAATATGTTCAACATCACGGCCATGTGGATTATGTGTTGCATCTGGCCGGATATTACGATTTTACAAAACAGGAACAACCCGTATATGAACAAGTGAACGTCGTTGCCACACGCTATCTCCTCGAACTGTCAAACATGCTGAAAGTGAAACGTTTTATTTTTTCCAGTTCGGTGGCTGCGTGCAACTTCCCTCCCAAAGGTAAAGCCATCACCGAAGAAAGTCCTGCCGACGGTGATTTCCCTTATGCTTGCAGCAAGCGGCGAGCGGAATTGCTGATCAAAGAGTATTCGGAATCCTTTCCGTGTTCCATTGTCCGTCTGGCCGCTGTATACAGCGACTGGTGCGAATATCCCATGTTGTATATGCTGCTCAAGCACTGGCTGTCCAAAAACAAGATTATGTCGAAAGTTGTGGCCGGTCATGGCGAATCGGCCATCCCCTATATTCATATTCGAGATCTCATTAAACTGTTTCTCAGAATTATCGACATAAGCGACACCCTTCCTCAATTCGGCCTTTATATTGCGGGGCCTAGTGGGAGTGTTTCGCATAATGAGCTTTTTAAAACCGCCACCCGTTACTTTTACGGGCATGATGTGAAATCGTTTAGAATTCCCAAGTTTTTAGCGAGGATGGGATTTTATGTTCTTTCTTTTTCGGGATGGTTGATTGGAAAGGAAATGCTTGAAAAGCCCTGGATGGCCGAATACATTGATAAAAAGCTGGCCATTGATGCTTCGGCAACCTACGCGGCGTTAGGCTGGAAGCCGACCCCCCGGTATCATATATTGCGGCGTCTTCTCTTTTTAACCGAAAAAATGACCAGCCAGCCAAAAGACTGGATATATCGCAACGAAATCCTTCTATACCGTCCTACTTACAGAAAAAGCACTCGAATCTATGATCTTTTGACCCAATTGCGCGAACCCATTATTCAAAAAATTGTACGAGAAGTAAGTAAATCAGCCAATGCGCAACGATTTCCCAATTACCTGAAGATGGATCGAGAACTGATGAAGTGGCACGTTACGTTGAATTATCAAATCATAGCAGCAACGGTTAGAAATAGAGAACGATCCATTATACCAAAATTCGCTAAAGAAGTTGCGCGTCGACGGCATGCAGAGGGTTTCCCGATAAAAGAAGTCAAAGCATTGATGGTGTTGACCGGAAGATTCATGGAGGCATTTCTTCTCAAAAGGCCGGAATTGAAGTATTCGAAGCATCGGGTGGATGACTATATTGTTCTGACGTCTCAGTTTGCCGCAGACGAATTTGAGGACGCATATGAGATTCTTGAATCGCAACCCAAGGATCAAACAGCATCCACTAAAACGATAGAATCACTGACGAGCTTTGAGAATATTAAGCTGATTGTTGCGCAACTTGAAGATATCGGTGCCAATGTATTTTCATTTCAACCAAAAGGAGACGTCACGTTCAAAAAATACGGTGCCCTGATAAAATTAAACACGCCGAATGAATATAATTTCAGGAAATAGATAACCGCAAATCCCCCACAAAACCGGCGGACAAGTGGACACAAATGGACACGAATATGATTGGGAGATAAGAAGGTTAGAAAACCTGCCCGCCGTACAACTTTGGCAGGCGGATCAGAAGGTCGCAGCCTCTGATAAATGCCAACTCTCTTGCCTTTTCATCTTCCTGGTTTCTTTTTTTCAGAATATCTGTGTTTATCTGCGTTCATCTGCGGTCCCCTTTTACACCTTGTAAAAAAAGTCGACATCTAACGTCTTCACGATGGTTTCAAATATCGCCTCACTATCTTAAAAACACTTTTTATTTCAATTAATTGATGAAGGATCCGACAACGATTTCATCTGGCATAGCGATTGCTTCATGATAAGGCAGTTTATTCATTTCGTTTAAAAAGGACATGTTTTTGAGCCATGAGCGCAATCCATCTGGATAAAATATTTCACCCAAAATCCATTGCAGTGATCGGCGACGATTCACCGGGAGGACGAATTTTTACTACCCTGGTGCATAACCTGATTGAAGGCGGATATTCAGGAGGCGTCTATCCGATTCATCAATGCCACAAAAGAATCGGGGAACAACCTGTTTATCCGTCTCTTTCAGCGCTCAATCCCGGGGTAGATCTGGCCGTCCTGGTGGGATCCGTGAATTCAGCCCCTCACGTTATCCAAGAGTGCATCGATACAAAGGTAAAAAGCCTGGTCATGATTTCGGCCGGTGGAAAAGAGGCCGGGATAAAAGGCCAAGAGATGGTAACATCCGCCGTCAATTCGGCGAAACGTCAAGGACTTCGCATCATCGGACCGGGTTGTCTCGGGATAATCTGTTCCGGTTCCAAACTCAATCTCAGTTTTTCGAGTCATACCCCGCATTCCGGAAAAATGGCGTTTGTTTCCCAGAGCGGCGCGATTTGCGTTTCGGTTCTCGATCTCTGCCTAAGAGAACATGTCGGTTTCAGCTATTTTGTGAGCCTCGGATCCATGATGGATGTGGATTTCGGGGATATCATCGATTATCTCGGAGGGGATCCCCATGTCGGCAGCATTGTCATATTTGTAGAAAGTATTCCGCGGATTCGAAATTTCATGAGCGCGGCGAGATCCGTATCCCGAATCAAACCGATCATAGCGCTTAAAGCCGGTCGGACCGCGGCGGGGGCGTTAGCGATTGCATCCCATACCGGCAGGCTGGGCGGAGATGATGCCGTATATGATGCGGCTTTCGAGCGGGCCGGCATCGTTCGGGTCAAAACCTTTGAAGAACTTCTCGACTGTGTTGAGCTCTTGGCCAAACAGCCGCGACCTTTGAAACCCGGGTTGGCCATCGTCACCAATGCCGGCAGCCCGGGAGTTATGGCCGTGGACGCCCTTGCCGATCATGGTGTAGATCCGGCGATATTAGCTGTTGAAACCATTCAAAACTTAGATGATTTTCTCCCTTCCGGATGGAGCCGTACAAACCCGGTCGATATTCTGGGAGACGCTTCTCCCGATCGGTATGAAAAAGCCGTGGGAATCTGTCTAAAAGATCCCGCAGTGAACGGGCTTCTGATCATCCTCGCCCCCCAGGCTTTGACGCAACCGACCGAGGTGGCCGAATCGTTGGCCGGTGTTATAAAAAGAACATCTTTTCCGATATTTGTTTCATGGATGGGTGGGAAACAAATGGAGATCGGGCGGGATATCTTCAACCGTAAGGGAATCCCGACATTTGAAACACCGGAACGGGCGGTCAGGGCATTTATGGATCTTTACCGTTATTCGAAAAATCTAAAAGTGCTTCTGGAGATTCCGCCCAGATTTGACAGAAAGATCGAATTTGATGTTAAAAGCGCGCAAATCCAGATCCAAAAAAAACTCTCCCAAAAATCGTTGTGTCTGATTTCAACAGAAGCAAACAATCTATTGAACGCTTACGGAATTCCTGTTTGTCCGGCAAAAACCGCACGCTCCAGTCAAAAGGTCGAACAAAAAGAGCAGCAATACGAACTGGCGATCGGTTCGAAAAAGGATCGGGATCTCGGGCCTGTTATTTTTTTCGGGTTGGGGGGTGTTTTGGCTGAAGTTCTGAAAGACCGATCCGTTGCGCTGCCGCCGTTAAACCGCCTGCTGGCCAGAGAGCTCATAAAAAAAACAAAAATATACACACTGCTGAAGGGTTTTAAAAATTATCCTCCATGCAATCTGTCCTTGCTCGAAGAAGTTTTAATTCGACTGGCTCAGATGGCAACGGATTTTCCCGAGATCGAAGAAATCGATATCAATCCTCTGATCGTCACTGAAAACGATATCCGCGTGAAAAATGCCAGGATCGTTTTAGCCTCAACCGTTATAAAGGCGCATGATCATCTGGTCATCAGTCCTTATCCCAACCAGTATGAGACGCGAACGATACGTGAAGGTGTCGGAGAGCTTTTTATCCGGCCCATTCGGCCCGAGGATGCCCCGCTGCTGGTGCAGCTCTTTGAATCTCTTTCACAGCAGAGTATTTATTTTCGGTTTTTCAGTTCGCTAAAAATGCTCCCTTCCCACATGCTCGTTCGCTTTACACAGATTGACTATGACAGGGAAATTGCACTGGTTGCGCTTTTAGGAACCGAACTCAGTGAGAAAATGCTCGGAGTCGCCCGTGTGATTACCGATATTTACAATCGAAAAAGTGCGGAATTTGCTGTTGTCGTGAGCGATGCGTGGCACGGGAAAGGCATCGGTGCAGAACTTCTCAAACGATGTCTTTTGATTTCAAAAGAACGCGGAATTGAAAACGTTCGGGGAATCGTTTTGCCGGAAAATACCCAAATGCTGGCTTTGGGAAAAAAGCTGGGGTTTACGGCCAAAAAGATGGTTGGAGAGAGCGATTATGAATTGAATATAGATTTGACAAA
>CAZQAF010000049.1:0-25460 GCA_964591175.1 uncultured Desulfobacteraceae bacterium
ATCCCTATCGGTTTTGTTTACACTCATTTGAGGGCATACTTTCTAATTTAAGTCTACGTGATGTTAGAAAAATATCTAAAACTGTTAGCGTTGATATTTACGTTCCCAACAGTAAAGTTTACTTGACAAACACCTGATCGTTATTATATTTAATCATCTTTTATTCGCGGAAACTATAACACCCCCCATCGGGCGGCATTATCCCGTATGAGGGGTTTTTTATTCGATAAATTATAATATATTATGAAACATACAATACATAAAGTCAGAAACATCGGCATCAGCGCTCATATTGATTCCGGCAAAACCACGCTCACCGAAAGGATTCTTTTTTACACGAAACGAATCCATGCGATTCACGATGTCAAAGGGAAAGACGGCGTCGGTGCCACCATGGATTCGATGGAACTGGAAAAAGAACGCGGCATCACCATCGCCTCGGCGGCAACCTACTGTGAATGGTCGGATCATGAGATCAATATTATCGACACCCCCGGGCATGTCGACTTTACCATAGAGGTGGAGCGGTCATTGAGAGTGCTCGACGGCGCCATACTGGTGTTATGCTCAGTGGCAGGCGTTCAGTCCCAATCCATCACCGTCGATCAGCAAATGAAAAGATACAAAGTGCCCTGTATCGCTTTTATCAACAAGTGCGATCGAAACGGTGCCAATCCGTTTCGGGTGATCAAGCAGCTCAAAGAAAAACTGGGACACAATGCCGTTGCCATGCAGATCCCCATCGGCCTCGAAGAACATATGGAAGGTGTTGTCGATCTCGTAACCATGAAAGCGATTTATTTTGACGGCGCCAACGGAGAGGACGTGAGAATTGAAGATATCCCCCAAAATCTTCTTCCCGAAGCCGGAAAGCGGCGTGAGGAATTGATCGATGCGGCCTCGATGTTTTCGGACGAACTTTTGGAAGCTGTTCTCGAAGAAAAGATGGTTACGAACCATATGATCGTCTCTGCCGTGCGAACAGGTGCGCTGGTTCGTAAAATAACGCCGGTATTCATGGGTTCGGCTTATAAGAACAAAGGCGTTCAACCGCTTCTCGATGCCGTTATCCACTACCTTCCCTGCCCTACTGATGTGGAAAACACGGCCCTTGACCTGGGAAATAACGAAACACCCGTTATTCTGGCCTGCGAAACAGATAAACCGGTTGTCGCCCTGGCTTTCAAGATAGAAGACGGGCAGTACGGTCAATTGACGTATATCAGAGCTTACCAGGGCTCTCTTTCCAAGGGAAGTACGATCGTCAATATCCGCGACGGCAGAAAAGTTAAAATCGGAAGAGTGGTCCGCATGCACGCCGACCAGATGGAAGATATCGATGTCATTCCGGCCGGTTATATTGCCGCCCTTTTCGGCATCGACTGCGCTTCCGGCGACACCTTTGTCAGTCCGGGGCTCCATTTGACAATGACGTCCATGTTTGTCCCCGAACCGGTCATCTCTCTTGCCATTGCTCCGAAAGACCGTAAATCTCAGATAAATATGTCCAAAGCCCTCAACAGGTTCAGCAAGGAAGATCCTACCTTCAGAACCCATGTTGACGACGAGACCAAGGAAACCATCATTGAAGGAATGGGAGAACTCCATCTCGATGTTTACGTCGAACGCATGCGTCGCGAATATCAAACGGAAGTGACGGTCGGTCATCCGAGGGTGGCTTACAGAGAAACCATCACCCGAAGGGCTGAATTCAATTATACGCATAAAAAGCAAACCGGCGGCGCCGGACAGTATGGACGGGTCGCCGGCTATATGGAGCCGTCACCCGATGAAAATTTTGTCTTTGAAAATAACATCGTCGGCGGTAAGATCCCGACACAGTTCATCCCTTCATGCGAAAAAGGCTTCAGACAGTCCATGGTCAAAGGCCCGAAAATGGAATATCCGATTACAGGGATCAAAGTGGTAATTAACGACGGGGCGGCGCATTCGGTAGATTCGTCGGAAACGGCATTCATCGCAGCGGCCAGGGGCGCTTTTCGTGAAGGTTATTTCAAGGCGGCACCCGCCATTCTGGAGCCCATTATGAACGTTGCCGCCGAAACACCGGCAGAATATCAAGGGGCTGTTATGGGGCTTTTAAATCAGCGCCGGGGTATTATTGTGGGCACCCAGGAAGAAGGACCCCTTTGCGTGGTCGAGGCCAGGGTTCCCCTTGCAGAAATGTTCGGTTTTTCAACCGTATTAAGATCATCGACACAAGGCAAAGCGCAATTTACCATGGAACTGGGAACTTATAAACAGGTTCCCCAGTCCATTGCAGAAGCCCTGGCAAAAGAGAGAGAAAAAGAAAAGGTTAAAAGTGCCTAAAGCGATTAAAAATTTATGGTATTTTTTAGCCAATTATATTTTAACGGTAATGTTTGGGCGCCGTTTCAACCTCTCCGATCAATCGGGATCTGCGACCATCAACAATCAACAATCGTTAAAGGAACACGGTGATGCTTAAAAAGGACTTAATCCTTCGGAACCCTTTAAGGTTTTTAGAAAACGACACCGGAGACATTCTTCATGAAGGCGGCTTCGGGGCCGTACTGGCCCGGGCGGGCGTCGGCAAAACCGCCATATTGGTCCAACTTGCCCTGAACATGCTTTTAAAAGGTAAAAATGTCCTCCACATCAGTCTGGAAGATCCGGTAAAAAAATTGACGCTGTGGTATAGAGAAGTTTTCCAACACCTCACGAAACAGTACGAATCCAGAGCAGTCAGCCCGATCTGGGATGCCGTTCTTCCCCACCGGTTTATCATGACCTTCAGAGTTGAAGGATTTAGTTCTTCCAAACTCGAAGAAAGGATGACCGATCTGAAAGAACAGAATATTTTTTCCCCCCAGGCGGTTATTATCGACGGGTTTAATTTCAACGAGACCGCCAGAGCGTCGCTCTCCGATTTGAAGCGTCTTGCCGAAAAACATTCATTGCATGTCTGGTTCAGCGCAAAGACCCATCGTCATCAAAAACCCGGTCCCGAAGGTATTCCTTCCCCCCTATCAGACATTATCGATCTCTTTGATCTTGTCATCCAACTCGATCCTGAAGGTAAAGAGATCCATGTCAAAACATTAAAAGGCAAAGCCGCGGATATCGATCAGCACACGTTGCTTCTGGATCCTTCGACCATGCTGGTAAAAGACAGCGGATAAACAAACAACTCCCTGCTAAAGCGAACACGTTCACCATACGCCATCGCAAGCATCATTCCCGGTGAGGCAGAAAACCGTATTTTTCGTAAATATGCCGGACTGCCGGAGACCTGATGAAGCCAATGAACTTCTCGGCATTTTCAGGATGCGGCGCATGTTTTAATTTACAGATATAGTAATTGATTCGCTTTCTTTGATCGAAATCTTCCCCGGGTTCAACGACATCGATCGACAACCCCGAAGCCTTTGCATGGACGGCTTCCGTGGACCATACAGGGCCTGCATCCACCGTCTGTTTTAAAATCCTTAAAGGGGTCTCTCTGTGGTGAACGACCGTGAAGATGGCGGTGCCTTCGGCCCGTTTTTTCTCCATGATCCGATGGACCAGTTCATCACCGCCTGCCTGGCGGTACATATCCATGATATGAAAAGCGATATCTTCATTGGCAGGATCGGGCTGAGACACGCGAATCGAATCCCGGCCCAGATCGGCAACGGATTTTATTCCGACAGGGTTATGTTTCGAAACCATAATCGTCAAACGGTTGTGTAAATAAAGGTGGTAATCTTTTTTTAAAATATGACCGGCGTCTTCAAGGGTTTTCATGGCATTTTCGTTTACGGATGAATAGATGTCGGCTTGGATATCGATGATTTTGCCTCTGAAAACCGCGCCGCCGGTTAATATCTGTTTAAGTTCGAGTCCGGGCGGAAGCGTTTCATAAAATATTTTTTCAATATCCGGATACTCCTTTTTAAAGGCTAAAACGATCTCGTCCATCACCATGAACTGATTTCCGGCCATAAACAGCACCAGATCCGCTTTGTCCGCAATTTCCAGGTGGTGAAGATCATCCGCACGATCAGACGGAATTACGGGAAATTTCTTCTTGTCCATAACAAGACCTCATCAATTACCGTTCCGGGTTCCCTGTTCGTCGTTCAAGGCTGTAAAGCCATTGAGTAGCGGTACATTTCATATTCTTTCTCATCTGTTTTCACATATCAATATTTTTTATTTTTTGACACTGATGCACGTCTGTTCTATGTAAAAATAAGGAAATATGACCTATGCCCGTCAACCCTTCAACCCATTATTACCCAGAACCTTGAACTTCTGAACTCTGAACACTGAGCGCTGGACCACTGAGCAGCCACATGAAAATCGCTTACATGCACTACCACCTCAAACCCGGGGGCGTCACCACTGTTTTAAAACAACAGATCGAGGCCGTCTCCGACCGGTGCGACGTGCTGGTTTTGGCGGGAAGTCTTCCGGATTCAGACTTTCCTTGCGATGTCGTTCACATTCCGGATCTCGGTTACGACATTTACCGTCAAAATCCATCACCCCCTGAACACGTCGCAGACGCCGTTATGGAAACCATTTACTCAAAATGGAAGGATGGGTGCGATATTTTGCACATCCACAATCCGACGCTTAAGAAGAACAAAAATTTTTTAAAAATTCTCAATGCGCTCAAGAATAAAGGAATCAGGCTCTTTCTGCAGATCCACGATTTTGCGGAAGACGGACGCCCTTTATCCTACTTTTCAGATCAGGAGTATATTCACGACTGCCATTACGGTACTATCAATTCAAGGGACTATGATATATTGCTCAAAGCAGGCTTGAAAAAAGAAGGCGTGCATAAAATTTTCAACGCCGTCAAACCCTTTTTATCGGGTCAAAGCCTGAAGGCGAAGCCCGACGCATCGACGGATGATGTTCCTATACAGCATGTGCTGTATCCTGTCCGCGCCATTCGCAGAAAAAATATCGGGGAGGCGATCTTATTGTCGTTGTTTTTCAAAAACAACACGCCGCTCGTTATTACACTCCCCCCCAACAGCCCATCGGATATTAAGCGTTATGAAGCTTGGAAAAAATTCGTCAACCGGCACCACCTGAATGTGGTATTTGAAGCAGGGCTGACCCATGAATTTTTCGATCTTGTATTATCAGCCGATTTTCTCATTACAACGAGCATCAGCGAAGGATTTGGGTTTTCATTTCTTGAACCATGGGCTGCCCGTAAAATGCTCTGGGGAAGAAAGCTCCCGGATATTTGTCAAGACTTTGAAAATAATTCCATTCGATTGAACCATCTTTACACGAAACTCGAAATTCCAATGGATTGGATCGACAAACAAAGATTCGTTGACACATGGATGGCCGGTATACAAAATGTCCGGGACGCATTCGGGATGTCCATCGATGAAACCTCCGTCAAAACCGCTTATAAAAATATAATTGCCGCTAAAACAATCGATTATGGACTGTTGAATGAATCTTTCCAACAAAAAATCATATCAGCCCTTCTATCCGGCACCGCAAACCGAAACCGGTTGCTCCACCTTAACCCTTGTCTTTTAAGACCGGGCGAGTTATCCAATAAAGACAATTTGATACAAGAAAACATGAGAGCAACCCTTCACAATTACAATCTAATTAAATACACAGAAAGACTCATGGACATCTATTCAAAGGTCATCCAAAGAAAAGTCCGCCAAAAAATAAACAAACAAAAGCTCCTGGCAGAATTCGTAATGCCGGATAATTTCAGCCTGCTCAAATGGTGTAATGATGCATGAATTCGATCACCTTTTACACTACATCAAACCCCTTTTACCGATTTCGACGACCTTAAATCCGATCGGAGAGATCGAAGAAAACATCCGATGTATTCTTTTTGATATATACGGAACGCTGTTCATCAGCGGTTCGGGTGACATCAGCATTGGACGGCGGCAATCACGACAAACGATATATTTTAAAAAGTTGATGGACAGATATCATCTCAAAAACGACCCGCAAACCCTGTTGAATGAATTTTTCTCGGTCATAGACGGAGAGCACGAGAGACTTAAGAAGAATGGGGTGGACTTTCCGGAAGTGGAAATTGAAAGGATTTGGGCGAAAGTTCTTGACATTGAGGCGCTTGAGGAGGCCCGCACATTTGCCATGGAATTCGAGATGATCGTAAATCCCGCATATCCCATGCCGAACCTTGAAAAGACGTTGTCGGCGTGTCGACAATCACATGTTCAGATGGGCATCATCTCCAATGCTCAATTTTTTACCCCATATTTGTTTCACTGGTTTTTTGATTCAGATCCGGAACGCCTTGGATTCAATCGTGATCTTATCTTTTATTCTTATAAAACCGGTCATGCGAAGCCGTCGACAACCATGTTTGAAATCGCCGCCGAGAACCTCGAACATATGGATATTCCCGCTTATTCAGTGCTTTATATCGGAAATGACATGCTAAACGACGTTTTACCTGCCAAAAAGACAGGATTTAAAACCGCTCTTTTCGCAGGCGATGCCAGATCACTGCGGCTGAGAAAAGATCATCCCGAATGCCAAAACCTTTCTCCTGATATTATCGTCACCGACCTGATTCAACTGCTGGAGTATGTACCCAATTGGATTGATGAATGTTGATTGATGATTGATTAAATGGTTGGGTTCGTTTAAATTTTAGTGTTCGGTGTTCAGAGTTCAGAGTTCGGCGGTTCCGGTTTCCAGCTTCCAGGTTTGAAGCCGTAAAGCATAGCGCATGGGATATAGGTTAAAATGCCGAGATACGGAATTGTTTTGCTGACCTCTGAACGCCGACTTCTTTTTTCCATCGTCCCTTGTCCGAGCGAAGCGGTCTTCCCTCTTCCATCGGATTTCCCCTCAAAGGGGTTTAATTCTTATTTTGCTGCCGTACTTATCTCGATCAAGTTCCCATTCGGAGGTGTCGCCGGCCTCTTTGGGGATATCCTCGGCGATTAATATATTTTTCTGGTTGTGATCGATTCTCAAAGAAGAATAGATGCCGTTGATTGTCGTATCGGCATAAATCACGTCGCGGACGGTAATTTCAGGGATGCCTTTATCCGCGTTCGACCACTCAACAATTTCAGAGATTTTTTCCCTTAGATCTTGAACCTTGTTTTTGGCATCCTCGATGCTATGATTAAGATTGGAAATTTCGGACTTGATTTCATCTTGTTTGCTAAAGAGGTCATCCAATTTTATTTCTCTATTTTTTATCTCCGAATCCAATTCTGAAATCTTTGCCGCCCCCTTCTCATACTGCATATCATCTCCGGATTCCTTTAACCGCTCTATTTCTTCAATGAGTGCTCTTTTCTTTACTTCAGCCCGATCCTGCACCTGCGCCATATCGGCAATCACTTTTTCGATAATACTCGGCTCGTTTTCGATTTCTCTCAACCGGCGCTGATATTCTTCTTGTTCTTGTTTTATCTTCGGTATAAGCTCCCTGACGGCATCGATATCTTCTTTTACCTTTTCATCGAACCCAACACTAAGATGGCATGGTTTTGATATTTCAGATCCGACCTGAACCGCCCGTATCCCTTTTTTGGCCGAAACTCTGGAAGACAAAATCGGCCCATCTTTGGCAATGCATGTACCGCTGGTGTTTATTTTAGAATCAATGATTTCCTTCTCGATAATGATGTCGCCCAAAACTTCAATTTCCGATTCATGAACATACATGGCACTGAGACTGCCGCCGCTTTTGATCTTGGCGCCGATGATTCCTCCCGAGACGTTGACATCACCTTCCATCTCAATATCGGCTTTTAGTATCTCATTTGCCTTGAGGCTGTTCCCTTTGACCCGGTATCCGCTCTGAATAGTCCCGAGGACATCAATCTTGCCGTCAAAATCAACATGACCGGACTTCAACCCCACGCCTCCCGGAATCTCGAGTCTCGGTGAAACATAGACTTTGCCGATGGCTGAAATTTCCGGTATGCCGTCGATTTCAGCAAATATTTTGAGTCTATCTTCTGAAACCGACGCGCCTTTTCCTTTTCGAAGTGCTTTATCTTTGGGTTTTTGAACCGCTAAATAGCGTCCATAAACGTCATGTCCCGCTTGGCCTTCAACAGCTATAATTTTTTCCGCAAGGAGATCTCCCTTTTTGACCTGGGGAATGCTTCCCCTGTCTTTAAAGTCAATACTCCCACCATTCTTAACAGTGCCGACCTTCAGCGGATCCGTATCAAAATAATATTTGATGGAAGCATCAGCGCCCGGCTCCGGCATTTTTCCTTGCGCAACTTTTAACGGTTTATCCCGGCGCTCTATGTTTTCAATGTAATCCGAGATGTCTTCATCCATCACGATGCCATATTTAATGCCTTTTGTTTCAAGATATTCCTTTATGTCCTGAGGCGTAAATGAAATCGTATTTTCTTTTTGTATTGAAAAAAACGCATTCATTTTATCTTCGGAAACCGTCAAGTCGAAGTAGGCGTCATTGATCGATGCCTGCGGGGGTCCGGCTATCTCAGGGATTTCGGTTTCGGCAATGTCGATTTGCTCAAATCGCTTTTGTTTCTTGAGGATCGCATCACATTGATCCTTGGTCATGACCCTGGATTCAACGAGTATATCTCCGATCATCCGGACGGTCTTGGTCTTTTCGTAACTCTCTTTTTGAAGTACCAGGGCGTTCTCGATGTCCTCCGGAGCGGCAAAACCGTTTTTTACGGCGATCATCCCGAATTTTCGATCCATTTTCCGGGTTTCAATCACCTTCTGTATGGAAAGGAGAAAATTCAATTGGTTCCGGGACATCATGCCATGGGTCACCAGGATTTCTCCCAACAGCGCTTCTTTTCCCGCAAGTTTTTCCTGTTTTTGAATGGCCAATGCTTCCTGGATTTGTTCCTCATCGACAAACTTGTATTTTACGGCCAGTTTACCCATCACCAGGTAGGCATCGTCGTGTGATATGGTGTCGGCCTCTTTTTCCTCTGCCATCAATGACTGAGCGTTTTCCCCTTGCAGGTTTTCATCCTCAAATTCGATGGTAAAGGATGTGCCGCATCCCTTGCATGACACTTTCCGCCCTAAAAAAACCTCGGGCGTTCGATATCTGCTCTTGCATGAGGGGCATACCGTTATTCTTCTATTGTCATCTGCCATATTTAACTGCATATTGAATAAGGTGTTAAAGTCTATGGTTCGTTTATAGCGGCTCGCCTTGAAGAGCAAGCAGAAATCATGCCAAACAGCGCTCAAATCGGACACCGAACTTCAAAATAGCGCATTGCCTGCAAACATTTTTGTTTGCAGGCTGTAATTAGATAAGCAAAAGAATGTCCTTCAATCATCCGGAAATCTAAAGCGGCATTTTTTTGACGCCATGATTTCTATTCCGGATGGAACCGTTTAATTGTCAAGTCCGTAGCGCGGGGTCAGCAGTCAGTGAGAATAAGATGCATTAAAACTATCGACTGAGCACAATCTTGTCAAGAAGATAAGGAAAACAGGGGCTAAGCTATTGACAAACTGGAAGTTTAATGCACTAATACCGTCTTGAAAGGAGCAATTTATGAAACAAAAATGCGAACTGAAATCATCGGATCTAAGATCGACTTGCGATCCTAAAATGTTCACTTTCAAAGACACCTCGGAAGTCAACCCGCTGGACAAAGTCATCGGTCAGGAACGCGCGGTCCAAGCCATCGAATTCGGACTGAACATGAAAAGTCCGGGATACAATATATTCGTGACCGGGATTGAAGGCACCGGGAAATCGACCATTATCAAAGACATCGTTCTCCAGCATGCCAAAAAATTACCCACCCCGCCGGACTGGTGTATGGTCAATAATTTCAAGGATGAATATCGTCCCAAAGCCATTTCCGTACCCGAAAAAAAAGCCATGCGATTTTCCAAAACCGTGAGCAAATTGATCGATGATCTGAAGGTAGAACTCCCCAAAGCCTTTGAACATGAATCCTATCAGCAAAAACTATCCGAAATACAAAAAGTATATACGGATCAACAAAAGGACATTATCAAAAAACTCGAAGCTTCGGCATCGGAGCACAATGTTAAGATTAACAGGACAAAGACCGGCTATCAAACCATCCCTATTGTAAAAGACAAGGAGATTTCACCTGAAGAATTCCTTGCCCTCCCAAAGGATTCACAGGCTGAAATCGAAGAGAATATCAGCCGTGTTCAATCCGAAATCGATACGACAATTCGCGAAATCAACAAAATTAACCAGTCGATGGGGTCACAAATTGAAAAACTGATGCAGGAAATCGCGCTGTTTGTTGTGAAACAGCGTATAGATGTCATCAGGGATGAATACAAAGCATGCAGCGATATATTGAACTATTTAGACGAGGTTCAGGTCGATATTCTCGAAAATGTTCGGGATTTTATTGCTTCCAGTGAAACCAAATCACCCATGGAAGGCCTGATGTTCCCTTCTGCCAAACCGTCATTTTTGCGTTATCAGGTAAATGTTCTCGTGGATCAAAAGGATTTAAAAGGGGTGCCGGTTATTTTTGAGACAAATCCCACCTATCAAAATGTTTTTGGTCAAATTGAAAAAAGGGCATACATGGGAACAGTGACAACGGATTTTACCATGGTTCAGGCAGGGTCACTGTTAAGAGCCAACGGTGGTTATCTGATCATGGAAATCGAATCTATTCTCATGAATCCGCTCGTATGGGAAGCCCTCAAGCGCGCACTTCAAAATAAACGGCTGTTCATTGAAGATGTTACATCGACAATGGGATTCGGCACCGCATCACTGCGCCCGGAACCGGTTCCGCTGGAGGTCAAGGTGATTTTACTGGGCAGCTATGATCTGTTCCATCTGCTCCAAAACCATGATTCAAAATTCAATAAAATATTCAAAGTGAGAGCGGACTTTGATCATGAAGTGGCAAAAACCGATGATACCATTCAAAACTATGCACGCTTTATCGCTCGGGCCTGCAGAGAAGAAAACCTTAATCCGCTGACGCCAAAAGGCGTTGCCGCCATTGTAGAATATGGAGAAAAGTATATCTCCGATAAAAATAAGCTTTCCATTCGCTTTGGACCCATCATGGGTATTTTGAGGGAAGCCGATTACTGGGCCCGGAAACGAAACAGCAAGCAGGTTACCGACAAGGACGTCATCCGGGCATTCACTGAATACAGATTCCGTTATAATCTTTATGAAGAAAAAATTCATGAATCCTATGTCGATGATACCATCATGATCGATGTTGAAGGCGCTGAAATCGGTCAGGTAAATGCCCTGGCGGTATTCCAAATCGGCGACATTTCATTTGGGCGCCCTTCCCGCATCACGGCGGAAACGTACATGGGCAAACAAGGGGTCGTAAATATTGAGCGCGAGGCAAAGCTCAGCGGAAAAACACATGATAAAGGCGTCTTGATCCTCTCCGGCTATCTGGGCCGAACCTTTGCTCAAAACTATCCCCTCAACCTATCCATCAGTATCACCTTCGAACAAAGTTATGGCGGCATCGACGGGGACAGTGCTTCATCCACGGAATTGTATGCCATTATTTCGAGCCTTTCCGGCATTCCCATCCACCAGGGAATTGCGGTAACCGGTTCCGTGAATCAAAAAGGGAAAATTCAGGCCATCGGCGGTGTGAACCAGAAAATTGAAGGGTTCTTCGATGTTTGCAAAGCCAAAAAACTTACCGGCAAGCAAGCGGTTATGATTCCCAAAGCCAATGTTAAAAATCTCATGCTCAAAAGGGAGGTTATCGATGCCGTTAAAGAAGGAAAGTTTCATATCTATCAAGTTTCGACGGTTGAAGAGGGCATCGAGATCTTGACCGGCGTTTCGGCAGGAAAGCCGAATGAAACAGGTGGTTATCCCGATGATACCGTTTTTGGAAAAGTACAGGCCAAACTCAAGCGATATTTGGAACGTTCATTCGAGCTGAAAAAACAGTTCGATTCGCAAAACGAAACCAACGGATAAATGTAATGAATATTCTCCCCACATCCATCGAGGGACTCTTCATCATCGAGCCGAAGATCTTTAGAGACAGACGCGGCTTTTTTATGGAGACTTACAACCGGCAAAAATACGATGCAGCCGGTATCCCCGACACTTTTGTACAGGACAATTTGTCTTATTCGCTGAAAAACACCGTAAGGGGGCTTCACTTTCAAATCCGTTATTCCCAGGCCAAATTGGTTCAAGCGGTTTCCGGCGAAATTTTTGATGTCGCCGTTGACCTTCGTCCCGGATCGGCCACCTTTGGGAAATGGACCGGCGCGCGTCTGTCTGATAAAAACGGGCGCCAGATGTATATACCAAAAGGGTTTGCCCACGGTTTCTGCGTGCTGAGCGATTTTGCGCTGTTTTATTACAAATGTTCGGATTTTTATGCGCCGGATGATGAAGGTGGCATTATCTGGTCGGATCGGGATATCGGGGTCAAATGGCCGGTTGAGAACCCGGTTATTTCGGAAAAAGACAAGCAGTATCCAAATTTTTCCAGCCTCTCAGCCGGGCAGCTGCCGTCTTTTTGAAGTGTTCAGCGGTTCCAGTTTCCAGATTCCAGGCTTTAAGGTATCGCATATTTCTCCCAAAACTTTACCCTTTTACCTGCTGAACTCTGAACACCGAACTCTGAACACTGAGCGTCGAAAGGAGCGATATGAAAGGCTACATCCAGGTGTATACCGGCAACGGTAAGGGAAAAACAACCGCAGCATTAGGCCTGGCCCTACGGGCTTCCGGCGCCGGCCTTAAGGTGTATATCGCCCAGTTCATTAAAATGGGTGAATACAGTGAAATCAAAGCGCTTGAAAGATTCAAAGATCTGATAACGGTCGAACAATTCGGAAAGGGCCGGTTTATAAAAGACGCCCCTTCCGACTCGGATATCGAAGCCGCGCGAGCGGGAATCAAAAAAGTCAAACAGATCCTTTCTTCAGGGCAACATCATGTTGTCATTCTGGAAGAAGCAAATGTCGCCGTGATGCTCGGGTTGTTGACTGTTGACGATTTGCTTGAAGTTATGGCTGAAAAACCCGAAAATGTAGAGATTGTCATAACGGGCCGCGGCGCGGATCCCCGGGTGATTGAAAAAGCCGACCTGGTGACCGAAATGAAGGAAGTCAAACATTATTTCCAAAAAGGCGTTGCCGCCAGGATCGGTATCGAAAAATGATCGCCGATATCGTTATGCAGGAAATCGCACACCCCGATCTTGTACGAACGTTCTAATCATCCTGATCCATCAACTTCATGGCCGATTCAAATTTTTTGCCGATCAGCAGGGTCATCTCCGCCGCATCTTCCAGCAAACGAGCCGCGTCATTCTTGTTTTTCTCTTTTGCTTTTTGCGCCCAATCCGTGTATGTTCGCGCATGATCTTCGTTGTGTTTGATCCAGTGTTCGAGCAATTTGATCATTTTTTCATCAAATGACAACGTGCTTTTTACGTCATGATCGTGATGATGATGGTGGGTCATTTGTTTTCTCCATTCGTATTTGTTTGGGAAATCGCGAACTAACATGAATTGACACGAATATCAACGATTAATCAGGACACTCATTGGCGATAATTCGTATCCATTCGTGGTTACACTTTATCGTCAAAATGTAATTGCCTTATGAGATTGACCGGATTCAGATTCAATAAAAAAATCACAATCTTGTTTCTTTTAATTTTCGGCGTGTTTTTAGGGAGTATGGTCGGATTTTTTATCGCCTTGACAAGAGATCTTCCGGAAATTCGAAATCTTGAATCCTTCAAACCGTCATCCATCACCCGAATTTACGCTGCAGACGGCATGCTTCTTACGGAATTCTTTTTGGAAAAACGGGATCCCGTGTCGATAAAGATTATTCCCGATCATTTGAAAAAAGCCCTGATCGTCACGGAAGACAGAAGTTTTTACCGACACAGCGGCATCGATCTCAAAGGAATTTTCAGGGCCGCCTTTCGAGATATCAAGGCCGGCAGATTTGTCGAGGGCGCCAGCACCATCACTCAGCAGCTTGCCAAAACACTTTTTCTCAAACCCCGCAAAACCTTGTTGCGAAAAGCAAAGGAAGCGTTCCTTTCATTTCAAATAGAGCGCCGATATACAAAAGATGAGATTCTGGAGTTTTACTTAAACCAGGTATATTTCGGCAGCGGCGCTTATGGTGTTGAGTCTGCAGCAAAAATTTATTTCGGCAAATCCGTCAGTGATTTAAACCTCCCCGAATGCGCCCTGCTGGCAGGTCTTCCCAAGTCCCCTTCCCGGTACTCTCCGCTGGTGGATCCGGATCTGGCGATAAAACGCAGGAATATCGTTTTAAAACAATTAATGAATACCGGTGCTATCACGCCGTCTGCCTACGGCATTGCAATAAAAGCGCCTTTAAACCTTGCGAAACAGAACAAATCATCGGTCAAAGCCCCTTATTTTGTTGAATATGTTAAAGAATTTCTTGAAAATACCATTGGTTCATCAAGACTTTATAAAGAAGGTCTCAGAGTCGTTACGACGCTCAATTATAACATGCAGCAGATGGCTGAAAGGGCCGCGGAAAAAGGTCTTTCCAATCTTGAGAAAAGAATGAAGCGCCGCGGACTAAAGAATCCCGACCCCCAATGTGCGCTCGTCTCCCTGGACGTAGCATCCGGCGGAATTCTTGCGATGATTGGCGGAAGAGATTTTTCAACATCCGCCTTCAACAGGGCGACCGCCGCCAGAAGACAGCCGGGGTCGGCATTTAAACCCATTGTTTATGCTTTTGCCGTTGAACAAGGGTTTCCCCAAAATAAAATCATTCTCGACGCGCCGGTGGCCTTTAATATCGGCCGCCGGGAAAAATATTGGCAACCGAAAAATTTTTCCGGAACATATGAAGGCGAGATGACACTCCGAAAGGCGCTGGCGCTTTCAAAAAATATTCCGGCGGTAAGACTTATCGAGATGCTGGGTCCTTCTTCAGTGGCCGAATTTGCACACACCCTGGGGATTGTATCTCCCCTGGATCAAAATCTTTCCCTTGCCCTGGGGACATCTGATGTGACTTTGATGAATTTAACCGCAGCCTACTCGGCTTTTCCGAACAACGGGAAATTCATTGAACCTTACAGCGTTACGGAGGTTGTCGATAAAGCCGGGCGTGTGGTATGGCGTGCAAAACCCGAAGAAAGAATCGCAATGTCAAGGGCAACCGCCGCTATTATGACGGATATGCTGCGCAATGTCATTCAAAACGGCACCGGTCGCAAAGCAAAAAGCATTCAACGACCCATTGCCGGAAAAACAGGAACGACCGACGAGTTTAAAGACGCCCTCTTTGTCGGCTTTTCCCCATCCATAACGACCGGCGTATGGGTTGGACAAGATGCATACACAACCCTTGGCAAAGGAGAAACCGGAGCCAGAGCGGCCCTCCCCATTTGGATCGACTTTATGAGCGAAGCGCTTAATGACAAACCCATTCAATATTTCGATATCCCTGATGATGTGGTCGTCGTGCCCATCGATCCCTCGACCGGCCGTCTTGCATCGGATGATGATCCTCATGCCGTCAAAGCTTTTTTTAAAAAAGGAACAGAACCGACATCTTCTCATTAAAAATTCAAACAATTCATGGTTGTTGACTTTCTGGCATGGGTAAAGTAAAGAATCCCTGCGCGTTTATCAATAGCGAGGAGAATAATGATTCGAAAAGCCACTATTAAAGACATAAAACCGGTTCATTCTTTGCTCCAACAGTACGGACGCAAAGGGGAGCTCCTGCCACGGCCTTTGAGTGTATTGTATGATCATGTAAGGGATTTTTGGATTTATGAGGATGATAAAGACAGCGATGTCTTAGGGTGTTGTGCCTTGCAGTTCTGCTGGGACGACCTTGCGGAGATACGGTCTCTGGCAGTGCATCCGGATTATGTGGGACAAAGAATCGGATCAAAACTTGTCGAAAAGGTGCTTTCCGAAGCAAAATCGTTTAACATACAAAAGGTGTTTGCCCTAACATATCGCCCCGGTTTTTTTGCGCGGTTCGGTTTTGACCGGATAGACCGGTCGGAACTCCCCATAAAAATTTGGGCGGACTGCATCATGTGTATCAAATTTCCGGACTGCGACGAAATCGCAATGATGAAAGAAATAGCCTAAGTATATATGATGTTCGTTGGTAAGGGCGGGTATCTCCAGATGCCCGGCTTCGGCATTATATGCTGCCCCCCGACGCTCAACCAGTTCAAGTCGGGTTTAATCTCTCGCAGTTTTCCGTCGTCAGGCGGCCTGGCATGATTCGTAAAGGCATAAGTCGCCTGAAAAATACAGATGCCGCTGTTTTCCTCTCGTTTGAGAACATAATTTTTATTAAATGTTCGGGCCTTCATGTTGTTTGTCAGGGCAATCTGGTCTATTTCGCTTTCATCAATTTTTATCAGAACCGATTTTGAGGCCCCTCTTTCGGAAACCCGTATCAAGGCTCTCGATTCGCTGCTTGCTGCATAAACCGTCGAAATACACCCAATTCTCTTCAGATATTGAGACGCCACAATAGCGGCCGTTCTCCTGCCGCCCACCTCAAATGGAAGACAATAATACTCGAAAAATTTTTTTTGAACGTCCATGGCATACTTGTCTCCCTTTTCATACAAATCTTTCGATATATATCGAAGACTGCCCGCCAGATCCTCGGCCGCATCGGCAATGGGCCAGTCGATTTTTACATGAAAGTGGGTAAGGCTGTAACGATTCTTCTTATTGACGGCTGGGTCCCTCTGGATCAAAAGTGCATAATCCACTGGTATCATAAGTTTAAGCAAATCGTAAAAATGAACGGAATCCAGATATTTCTGACCTCTATCGAATTTATCTGAAAGCGGCAGGGGTTCGTATCGCAGAAGATTGTTTTTGTTGGTCCTGTTGGTTCTAAAAAATCGGATATACTTCTTATGAATTGCCGGAATACTGTCTTCTACAAAAATAACCAGGAAACAATTTTGGCATTCATGCTCAACAGCCGGAATGCGCGCGCGAGGCTTCAATTCACGCTTTTCGACGAACGGGTAGGGGATATCTTTGTTGATAAAATTCTGATAAGAATCGATGAGCGAATACTGAATCAACTGCTGATCAAGTTCGTCTCTGAGCAATTCATAATAGGAACGCCTTAACCTGTTTTTCTGACTCAACTCTTCTCTGACAGACCAGAATGCCACTCCCCCTCTCCTTTCGGTGTTCTCTGATGGATAGGTTTTGCGTTATCTTTCTGATTTTTTTCTTTTAATAGCATTATTTTAAACAAACGTCAACGATCCCCTGTCATCATTTTCCGTTAAATTTTTCAAGCCATCGATACAAGGGTTCCCGATATTTGTAACCCAAAAAAATGAAGATCAGACAAAATCCCATGATCAGGGCAAACAATCCGTATTTCTGCTCGAAAACATATGATCCCTGAAGACTGAGTATCAATGTCCCCGGCATACGTCCGATCCCAACGATGATGAGAAAGACTTTTAACGGCAGTGTGCTCAAGCCTAAAAACAGACATAAATAGTCTTTGGGAAACCCGGGAATGACAAACAGGATAAACAAAACAATCGTCCCTTGGCGTCTAACCATCTTATCCATCCGATCCAGCTTGGCCTCGGGAATCAGTTTCCGAACATAGCGTGTCCCCAAAAAACGGCCGATTGAAAAATTGATCCACGATCCTGCCGTAAGTCCGATGCTTGAATATAAAAATCCTTTCGCTGTCCCGAATAAAAAGCCCCCGATAAAGCCGGTGGCCTCTCCCGGAATCGGCGCAAAAATCACCTGAAGGATCTGGATGAGGATAAAGATGACCGGCGCCCAAGGACCAAACGACGCCACAAAAGATTTGATCTGATCTCTATCGGATAAAAGATGATAGTAATAAACGGTCTTTTCCCACAAAAATCGCCGGTACGTATATCCTGCGCCAAAAAGGCCACAAACAATTGCAAGTGCAATGAGAATTCGATATCTATTTTTATTTGTGGGGGGTATGTTGTTTGTCAAAATAATACAGTTCAACGTACCGGTTCAACCGTCCAGTGCCGCAACCCCCGGAAGGGTCTTCCCTTCCATAAGCGCAAGGAAAGCACCGCCGCCCGTGGATATATAGGTGATTTTCCCGGATTCACCGCTGCTATGGACAGCGGCTCCCGTATCTCCGCCGCCGACAATCGAAAGCGCTTGGGAATTCGCCACGCTGCGTACAATGGCGCTGGTTCCCCGGCTGAATGCATCCATTTCAAACACGCCCATGGGGCCGTTCCAGATAATGGTTCCGGCATCTTCCAATGCTTCTGAATACAGCATAATGGATGCGGGACCGATATCCATAATCATCCAATTCTTGGGGATTTCCTGTACCGGCACGGTTCTGATCTCTGCTTGGGCATCGAAACGGCTTGCCGCCACCGCATCCACCGGAATGTAAAATTTGATGCCGTTTTCAATGGCTTTTTTCATTATGGATGCAGCGGTTTCGACAAGATCCGGTTCAACCATCGACTTTTCCATATTGTATCCGGCGCTTTTCAAAAAGGTGTTTGCCATGGCGCCGCCGATAATGAATTTGTCAACATGATGGAGCATGTTTTCCAATGCGTCGAGTTTACCGGACACTTTGGCACCGCCGATAATCGCTGCCAGCGGGCGTTGTGGATCTGTCATGGCCTTTTGAAAATAGTCAAGTTCCTGCTGAAGCAAAAATCCGGCAACGGATACGGGCGCATATTTTGTTACGGCCACAACCGATGCATTGATGCGATGAGATACGGCAAAAGCGTCATTTACAAAAACATCGCAAAGCCCGGCCAGTTTTTGCGCGAACGCATCATCATTTTTCTGTTCCTCGGGATGGAATCGTAAATTTTCGAGAAGCACCACATCGCCTTCTTTCATTTTGCCGACAAGGCTTTCTACCTCGGAACCGATACTATCCTTTGCCATACCGACTTTTGTTTGTAAAAGGCCTTCCAGACGTTTTGATACCGGAGAAAGGCTCATCTTCGGGTTTACCGCACCTTTCGGTCTTCCCAAATGCGACATAATGATCAGTTTTGAATGATGATCCAGGACATATTTCAGCGTCGGCAACACAGACCGGATCCGGGCGTCATCGGTAATGTTCAGGTGTTCATCCAATGGAACATTGAAATCGACCCTGACCAACACCCTTTTCCCGTCAATATTCACATCTTTTATGTTTTTCATGACAAGTCTCCTTCACTTCTTTTTGATCCGGCATTTGATCTGCTTCATTTTCGACCATCTTTCAAAAAACCCGATCGTTCCGGATCGATACGCCCTGTCAAGCATCTCTTCCCGGACTTTTAATCCACCAGCGCCTTGCATGGCCGATCGAATGCACGCTGTTTTATGAGAACAGGGCAGACATGTCCCCGGTGTGTTTCTTAATCCGTGCTCGCCCTTTGGAAAAACTATGTCGAGCTGACCAAAACAATGAGGATATTTTTTGTTCAGATTCTTTTGAGTCATTTTCGTAACTGTTCATATTCGCGATTCATCCGGGAAATGTAGCCTTCGTCTGCAAAACTGAAGTAACAGTTGTCGCCGATAATGATGTGCTCGTGAACGGTAATGTCGATGGCTCTGCAGGCAAACACCAGGCGACGCGTAACAGCCACGTCCTCTCCGGACGGTTTCGGATCGCCGGAAGGATGATTGTGAGTGAAAATAAGGGCCGCAGCGTGATGATCAAGCGCTGCAAGAATTACTTCTCTCGGGTATACGGAACTGGATGTCAGGGTTCCTTCAAAAAGTGTCTCTAATGACAGCACCCTGTTTTTTGCATCAAGAAACACGGCGTCAAAGCACTCCCGTTGTTTATCTCTTAACCGGTGATACAGATATTCAAACAGTTCTTTGGAATTGTTCAAAGGGTCTTTGTGGATCAAACGCTTTTTAAGATAGCGTTCTGATGCGGCTTTGATCAGCTTTACACCGAAAAGATTTTTTGGGCCGATGCCTTTCACTTCGCAAAGCGACTTGGGAGAGGCTTCGATCACGCCCTGAAATGTTTTGAATTTTTTCAGTGCGGCCTTTGCGGCATCTTTGCAGTCTTTTCGGGGTGTCGCCAGTGTCAACAACAATTCGATGACTTCGTAATCATGAAATCCGTCCAGACCGGAATTTAAAAACCTTTCACGAAGCCGTTCACGGTGTCCTTCTCCTTTATGCGATCGTCGTTTTATGTCCATGAATAAAATCCTGACCCAGAGGACCAGGCATTGGTTATCCCCAAGGAGGATTTGTTTTGTTGAAAGCTATTTGAATTTTAGATTAACTATCACACTTCGTCCAGCTCTTGTTTGAGATCACGGGTCATAAGGCGATAAACGGCCTCTTTGGGTGAAATGCCGTCATAAAGAATATGGTAGACTTCCTGACAAATCGGCATTTCCACACCGAGTGATTTCGACAGATTGTAAACCGACTTGGCGGTTTTTACGCCTTCCGCCACCATGCGCATTTCAGAAAGGATGTCGTTGAGTTTCATTCCCTCTCCGATCTTTTTCCCTACCGTATGATTTCTGCTGACATTTCCGGTACATGTCAGTACCAGATCACCAACTCCGGCAATTCCCGCAAAGGTTCGCGGGTTTGCGCCGAGCTTCAATCCCAACCTTCGAATTTCCGTCAACCCTCTGGTGATAAGGGCCGCCCTGGTATTTAACCCCAACCCGAGGCCCTCTATAATGCCGGCGGCGATGGCAATAACATTTTTAACCGAACCGCCCATCTCAACACCGACCATATCATTATTGGTGTATACCCTGAAATACGGCGTTGCGAATACATGCTGAACATACCCGGCCACTTTCGGATTTTTGGATGCTACGGCGACAACCGTGGGCACCTTTTTAACGACCTCCCGGGCAAAACTCGGCCCTGAAAGGACGGCAAAAGAATCTTCATTCGTTTCATAAAGGATTTCTCTTAAGACGCCGGACATGGTCAGATGGGTCTTGTTCTCGATCCCCTTGGAGGCCGATACAATAATCGTATCTTTCAAAATATGTTCACGGATGTGCTGTGCTGTTTCACGCATTACATGAGACGGAACCACCACCAGCACGAGATCTTTGCCCATGACGACGCTTTTTATATCGTTTGAAGGAATGATACGGTCTGAAAGGGATACGCCCGGAAGGAATTCACTGTTCATTTTTACTGATTCGATCTGGTCTTTTACCTCTTTTTCAAATGCCCACAGATCTATTAAAAACCCTTTAAGGGCCAGAAGGTTTGCCAGAGCAGTCCCCCAGCTGCCGGCGCCTACGACACCGATCTTTGTTTTTGTCAGGTCTATCTGATTATCCACGATTATACCTATTTATTGTTCATCCAAATAATCGTCCTTTTCCGCAAGTCGTGCGATACCGGCAACTTTTTCTCCCTGCGCCATTCCAATAAGTTTTACCCCCTGGGTATTGCGGCTGATGATGGATACACTACCGACGGATATGCGGATAAGTTTCCCGGAATCCGTCATGAGCATCAAATCATCCTGCTCGTCAACCAAGAGAATGGCAACAACCTGTCCGTTACGCTCACTGGTCTTAATCGTGATGACACCTTTGCCGCCACGTCTCTGCAAGGGATATTCATCGATGGACGTCCTTTTCCCATAACCGTTTTCAGTGGCTGCAAACAGGGTTTGGCCATGACTTAAAACCTCCATCCCGACAATCCGGTCGTTTTTGCTAAGTTTAAGTCCTCGAACGCCTCTGGCAACACGGCCGCTGGGACGAACATCGGATTCATGAAACCGAATGGATTTGCCCATGGCCGAACCCAAAAACACGTTCATGGTCCCATCGGTAATGCGTGTCGCAATCAATTCGTCTTCCGGAACCAGATTCAACGCGATAATCCCCCCGACTCTGGGTCTGGAATATGCCATAAGATCTGTTTTTTTGACCAGGCCGTTTCCCGTGGCCATTATAATATGATATCCCGGTTCGAATTTGGGAACCGCGAGTACCGTTGCCAGTTTTTCATTTTTACTCAGATTCAGAAGGTTGACGATGGCTTTTCCGCGACTGGCCCTTCCGGCCTGGGGAATGTCGTACACCTTGCACCAGTAAACACGGCCCAGATTGGTAAAAAATAGGAATGTATGATGGGTGGAGGCGACAAAAAGAAGGGACACAAAATCTTCCTCCTTAACCCCCATGGCCACTTTTCCCTTACCGCCTCGCTGCTGCTTTTTATAAAGCGTAATTGGATTCCGCTTGATATATCCGCTTTTTGAGATGGTAACGACCATGTCCTCTTCAACAATCATATCTTCCATGGTGATTTCTTTGGTTGATTCCACGATCTCGGTTCGCCGGTCATCACCAAATTCCTGCTTAATCTTTGCCAGTTCTTCTTTGATGATATTTTCCACAATTCGTTCGCTGCCGAGAATTTCTCTGTACCATGCGATATCTTTGATAATACTTTTATATTCTTCAAGTATCTTTTCCTGCTCGAGACCGGTGAGCCGCTGTAATCGCATATCGAGAATGGCCTGGGCCTGAATATCCGTCAGTCCGAAATTCTGAATCAGGCCTGTCTTTGCTTCCGCGGGCGTTTTTGATTCGCGAATAAGAAAAACAACATCATCAAGATTTTCCAAAGCGGTTTTCAACCCTTCCAATATATGGGCCCGGGCTTCAGCTTTTTTCAGATCATAGCGAGTTCGCCGAACGATGATCTCTTTTCGGTGATATATAAAATGCTCGAGGATTTCCTTTAAATTAAGAAGCTTCGGCTGGTTATTCACGACAGCGAGAAAAATAATGCCGAAACTGTTTTCCATCTGCGTATGCTTATACAATTGATTGACGACCACTTCCGCCACCTGGTCTCTTTTCAATCCGATGGCGATACGCATCCCTTCCCGATCCGATTCATCCCTCACGTAGCTGATGCCCTCGATCCGTTTCAGCTTCATCAGGTTGGCAATTTTTTCGATCAGTTTTGCCTTATTGACCTGATAAGGAAGTTCCGTGATGACAATCGTTTCTTTTCCGGTTCGTTTGTCTTTTTCGATCAATGCCCTGGCTCGAATTCTGATGATGCCCCGGCCGGTTTGATAGGCATCATGAATTCCACCCCGGCCATAAATAATTCCGGCTGTCGGAAAATCAGGTCCCGGAACATAGTCAATCAGCGTTTCACAAGTGAGATCGGGGTTGTCTATAAGGGCGTTAACAGCTTCAATAATCTCGAAAAGATTGTGCGGCGGAATATTGGTTGCCATACCCACGGCGATGCCGGAGGATCCGTTGATCAAAAGATTGGGAACTTTAGCAGGAAGCAATGTGGGTTCCGCCAATGTTTCGTCATAGTTGGGGACAAAATCAACGGTTTCCTTGTCCAGATCCTCAAGCATCTCATGGGCCATGGGCATCATTCTGATTTCCGTATACCGCATGGCTGCCGGTGGATCACCGTCAACGGAACCAAAATTGCCCTGCCCGTCTACCAAAGGATACCTTAAAGAAAAATCCTGCGCCATCCGCACAATGGTATCGTAAACAGCGGTGTCGCCGTGGGGGTGATATTTACCGATAACATCACCGACAATTCGAGCAGATTTCTTGTACGGCTTGTTCCAGTCGTTTCTTAACTCCCGCATTGCATAAAGAATACGGCGGTGAACTGGTTTCAGACCATCACGGACATCTGGAAGCGCTCTGCCGATGATAACGCTCATGGCATAATCTAGATACGATTGTCGCATTTCGCTTTCGATACTGATTTGGGGCGACTTTTCGGGAATCAACATGTTTTTACTCGTCTAATCATTTAATGGGTTTTCTATTTAATCCTGAGCAGTTTATAGATTAAAGCATCTTATGTGTCAAATAAAAGCCGTTATGTTATGAGGTTAAGTAAAAATTTGGGCGGGGATTCATGAACAAGGTTTTGCTCATAAACGAAGCGCCAAACAGATCCCGTCTTTTTCAGGCGAATGAAGCGGCAAAAATGAAAAAAGACTCACCATTCTGAATGCTTTTGAAGCATATATCGAAGCGTTGAAAGGATCGGCATCTTCAAATCCGACGTTATCGGCGACAAGCAATCCGTTTTTTCGCAGAAGACGGCGGCAATGCGTCAATGCCCTGTTGTAGTCAATTTTGTCGATATCCATAAAAATCAAGTCAAAGGGCGCAGGAAGGGTCTTCATGACTTCGATGGCATCACCGACACGACTGTCAATTTGCTTTTCAAACCCGGCCCGCTGAAAGTTCTTCCGAGCTCTTTGGGCCATTGTCTTATCATTTTCTATGGTTATCAGTTGTCCGTTTAAGCTTTCAAAAGCCTCTGAAAGGAAAATCGCGCTATAGCCTGTTGCCGTGCCGAGCTCCAGAATTTTTTCAGCCCGGATTACTCTGGCCAGAATGAATAGGAGTTCACCCACAACCGGGCCGATAATGGGAATCTCCTCTCGATAGGCTTCTTCTTCCAATTCCTTAAGCAATGCGCTTCTTGGCGGGATAAACTGTCGAAAATATATTTCCGGGTTTTCCATAATTGGGGGCATTCGGCCACTCCCTGTTAAAGATTCGTTCGGAAGCTTTTTAAAATTTGAATTCCATGGTCTATGTTTTTTGAAAAACGCCGGTTTCGGGAGCCAACTGAAAAATGTCACCCGGTTTGCTAAGAATTTTGGAAGAACCGGCTTCAAATTGAAGAAATAATTGTTCCGTTTCCCCATCCAACTCAGGGGCATTGTTATTCCAGTTGAAGAGCCGGCAGGTATCCGACATGTCGGTGGGTAGTGAACACCGGATAAAAGGCATCATGGGGTCGCCGACAATCGATTTATAATTGAGCATCATGGCTTCATCCACGGGAAATTGATCAAACTCAAGAAGCTGAATTAAATAAATGGCACAATCGCCCTCAAAAAAATCTCTTGTTTCTCTGTACTTGATGATCCGATCTCTGAACTTTAAAAGTGCCAGGTACGGGTTCTCCGCATCGACAATCAGACTGAATTCACCATGGCGCCTTTCTTTTTCCAGAGTTTCTTCCTGGTTGGTAGAGTGTACAAAGTTTCCGATAAAATACATTCTTTTTCTCCTTTTTTGCGTTGAATGCAATAATAATGATTAATACCATATTTTAAACACTTCAACAACCTCATATCATATATCCGATACATTGTTTTATTGGAATTTTGCTGCATTTATTTAACGGCGCCGAATTATTGAGGTTGTCGGGAATTAAGGGCTTGAGAATTTATCTTGACAATATCGAGATACGTCCATAGGGGTAGGTTTTCAGAAGCCGTGCTCTGCCGTGAAACGAAAACTGCCCGATCGTGCCTCGCATGGCAGGCGGGTTGGCGGAGCGGATTCGTCATTTCAATGGCTCAACAGCGGGGGAGACCGCGGCTGATCAATAGGTAGTGTCCATCCATAAATGGTCTTTTTGCCCAATCTCTGCGTTATGCTCAA
>CAZQAF010000050.1:0-25175 GCA_964591175.1 uncultured Desulfobacteraceae bacterium
AATAAAAATGAAGAACTATTCATCGTAACAATCATATTTATTCCCTTGTCATGGCGGTTCCACATTTTGAACAGCGTTGCTCATAGCAGGGAATTCCCAATTGGTGAGGTACTTTTTCACCACAATTTGGACAGATACATGATCCGCCGGGACCGGCACCAAAACCATCACCACGACGGCGCCCCCCTCTGCGCGAGCCCATGCCGCTTCCTGCGCCCGGCCCCTTACCGCTTGGACCTTTTCCATCGCCTCTGGGCATTTTACTCACCTCCTTTAAATCATTGCTCCCTGATTTTGGCTCTTTGATACTAGTTTCTTCAATCGAGCATCGAGCATCAAATTTCAGATAAAGATATTGAATAACCATATGGCCTTATCTTTTCTAAACTTTTCATTAGCATGAAGTATGCCACAAATTCATAACTTCAATTTAAACTAATTTTTCAATAAGTTGTATAATTGATTATTTCAATTAACTTTGTAACACAGCAAAATTTAGAAAAATTTCGAAATCTCATTTAGAAAAATTTCGAAATCGAACACGTCATCTCAAATTGCGTGAATAGGGAAGTATAGATATGAGAAAGTGGCCATCAACAAATAAAGTTAAGATAATCGAGTGACTTTAGGACATTTTGGAAACCATGTAATGGATAGTAACGGATTTTTATTTCTATGGCACACTTTATGCTGGTTAATAATTGATGAATTCGAAAAAACGCTATTTGTCTTTTTACGATATTATTCACCATTCCCTACGGAAACAGGGCAAAATGACAGCAATCCTATCTCAAAAAGTCCTCCGTCAAATGGCTTCCCGATGGCTTGCCCCATCCCAGAGCCACCATCCCTTAAGAATTCATACGGATACCACGGACTTTTTTAAAATAGAATATAACGATGTCGTCGTTTTAAACAGCAAACTTTATCTTATTCGTCATAATGCCAAGGAGGGGCGTTTTGGGCTGGATGATGAAGTTAAATTTTGGGTAAAACGTGCCATCGATCTTAAAACCGGTAGCCTGAAAATCATCAAGCTTGTCTTTTATGAAACGTTTAAAACCCGGATCGGGGGAATCGAATTCGAGTGTTTTCGCAGCCCCAAAAAGGAGGCCCGTATATTGGATGTTATCGCCGGTCATAGGAACTTCATGCATGGATATTCAATCGAGGATAAAGAGGGTAATATTGTTCGCGTGCTTGATTATATATATGGGAAATCTATCCATGCTTATATTGGAAGTTTACAGATGGATCACCGCGCCTATTTTTACAATCTTTTCCCCGGCATTCTATGTAATTTTATGGAATGTATCGAGGCGATCCGCTTTCTCCACCAACATGCTGAAAAACACGGCGATATTCGGCGCGACCATATATTGATCGACCGTGATAGCGGGCGATATCGCTGGATTGATTTTGATTTTAACTACCGCCATCGGGAAAACATATACGGTTACGATCTTTTTGGTCTGGGTAATGTTTTGGTATTTTTGGTGGGTATGGGAGATGTGCTGCTTCTGGATCTAAAGAATCAGGATCATCCTGCTCTGGATGGGCTACGGGAAGAAGATTTGAATATCGTGTTTAACAACCGCGTTGCAAATCTCAAAAAGATTTACCCATACATACCCGAATCACTCAACCGGGTGTTGATGCATTTTTCTAAAGGTGCCAATTGGTTTTATGAAAACACAACACAATTGCTGGATGATTTGAGAGGATTTAAAACGTTGACCTGAATGTTTCCACAAATATTTACTCCAAGAAAACTTTAGATTAAGGAGGCCAAGGCATGATCGATAGGAACAAAATTTATAACAAGAACATCCTGATTGCCGTGGACGAGTCAGAAAACGCCCGCCGGGCAGTTTCCTATGTGAGCCAGCTGTTGAAAGGCATAAAAGGCTTTAAAGTCTTAATCCTGCATGTCATCAGCCAACCGGAAGAGGATTACTTTCCCACATCTGCTGAAAAAGAGAAATGGCTCAGCAAGTACAAGCTGAAAGTCGATGTCATGTTGGAGAACTATCGTCAAATGTTGATACGTGAAGACTTTGACCCGGGTGATGTATCGGTACGTTCCACCCTTCGTTACTGTCCTTCCATGGCGGAGTGTATTTTAGCAGAGCGGGACGAGACGGAATATAGCACCATTGTGGTTGGCAGACAGGGACTTTCACGGAGTGAAGAGTTCCTCTTTGGCAGTGTTTCCAGCAAGATTGTCAATCATGCGCGCAACTGTACGGTCTGGGTGGTGGAATAATGAACCTTTTATCGGCTCTTTTTGGTGAAATACACCTCTTCACACTTACCTCTCCAGCGATTTGCCCCGAAGCTCTTGGATATTGCGATACGCCAAGGCACAGAACGCCTTGAAATCCTGGATCCGGTTAGTCTGGAAATGAACGTTTGGGCTGGAATAAACGGAAGTCCAGGCAGCACGGCTCAAACCCCTTTCCTTCCAATGGGACATTGCTCGGACTGCCAAGAGTTCCGAAAAGTATGCGGCTTTATGACGGCTGAACCACGCCCCATAGCGCCGGTGGTGAGAGTTGAAAGAAGAGGTCATGGGAACAGATCTATGCCTTGGAAAAGAGAATAACCGCAGCCACCAAAATGCCGGCACCCATGGCGAAAAGGCTGTATCTCTTTTGCTCTGTTTCAGCCTGAGGCAGAAGGTGAGTGGCCCCCACGTAAACCAGGGCTCCTGCAGAAAATGCCAGTAGTGCACCCAGGAGAGGTTTGTCAATTTTGCTGATCAAGGGGTACGACACGAGCATGCCCAGGGGCGTGGTCAGGGCCGCGGCCAAGAAGGCAAAGAGCAGCGACGTCCTCTCCCTGAACCCGCCCCGTTTTAGCAGCAGGTACGTTATGATCCCCTCGGGAAATTCGTGAAGAACCATACCGGTGGCTGCCAGTAGCCCGGTAAAGATACTGACAGTGAAAGTAACGGAATAAATGAACCCGTCAATAAATGAGTGGAACCCGATTCCAATCATAGGTACAAGGCCAATCCCATATTGCGCATCCGATGCTTTATCGCACGCAAAAGCGTTGATGAACCGATTAAATAAGTGCAGGCCGAGGTACCCGGCCAACAGATAGAATGGCGCATTTGAATTCATGGAAAATGCCTTCGGAATGATGTGCAAAAATGACACTGATATCAGGACGCCGGCGGCGAAACAGATAAAGTAGATGGTATTCTTACGGCCCCATTGCTCGAAGCGGCGTATGACATAAATGCCCGCCGAGGTCACTAATGCGGCCAGAGAGCTGGCTCCTAAGGCCGTCCAGAACGTGTTTTCCATAGTATCCTCATATAAATTCAATTTAGCCCAACCGAGGTGTATCGCTATGTTCTATTTCTAAATAGGGGTTACCATCACAGCACATGGCGCGTGACCAACGACTTTCTTAGCAACGCTGCCTATTAAAAGTTCATAAAGCCCGGTCCTTCCATGAGTTCCCATAACGATGAGGTCAATATTTTTTTCCTTTGCTTCTTGAATGATAAACTCATGGGGCTGTCCGCCTACATGCAAAATCGTTTCACATGGTATATCTTCTTTTGTGGCTTTAGCCTTAATTCCTTCAAGAAATTCCTTTGTCCCCTTTAACATCTTTTCTTTTTCCTCAAAAACAAGTTCAAACTCCTTCACTTCGGGATATATGTCAATGACGCTAACTACAAAAAGGGTACTTTTGCATATCTTTGCCATACTTATCGCCTGATCAAAAGCCTTCTCGCTATATCTTGATCTGTCCATCGCGACAAGTATTCTCTTACCTTTAGTCAAAGGACATGCCGGCTGCGCCTGTTCCATTTTAATTCCCTCCATTAATGAAATAAAACCGTTTCAACAGCATTCTAGGCAACATTTTCCAAAAAAACACTGCTTATTCCTACTAACTCAATAATTTTGCAAGTGGACTCACTTATGATTTTTCTCCTTTCTTTCGTTATGCCCATGGCAGATAGTAACAATCCAATTTCTTATGTATTCTTAGGAGCATAAAATGTGCCATCAACATACATCTCTGATAATTGTTATTATTTCATAGGGTTCGAATCGAGAAAGATTCTAAGCTTCTCTGAAGCTCAACCAGATTTAGAAAATTTTCGAAATCTCTTTTCGCAAAATTTCGAAAATTTTCTATCCTGCGGGATCATTTGTGAGCTTTGACAGATATAACTGAACGAATTCGGGATCTTTTCTCCCTTTTCGCTTTGTGGCACGTTATTTGCTCTAAAAAATACATAAGCCTGAAAAAACTTCTCAGCAGAAAGCTTTTCATCCTTTCCCCAACACTTAAACTGTGGAGCAATTCCGCAAATAGAGTCCTTTGGTGGAGGTAGAAGTCAATGGGTGTGGACAAAAAACTATTATTCGGCGTAGATGACTCTGATTTTTCTTGTCAGGCCCTGGCCGCGATAGGAAATCTGCAAAAAAATTGTAAAAATCTCAAGATTACAATATTTCATGGTGCTAGTGACTCCAATTTCTCCTTCATGACGAGAATGCTTAAGCTAAGTCCCGATGAACCGAAAAAGTATCACCGGCTTTGGAAACTTGAAGAAAAGAACATCTTGAAAAAAGCCATTGAGGTTTAACCAAATCAGGGTTTGATCCTAAGAGAGTTACAACCTTTTTCGAACAGAGCTGCAACGACCCTTCTGAATCCATGATGAAGCTGGCAAGTTCTCAAGATTTTGAAACGGTTGCGGTTGCTCGGTGGGGAGCAACCACGCTGTCGCGTCAGCTCATGGGGTCTGTCACATACCGGCTGATCAATATGGCGAGCACGCCGGCCGTTTGGGTAATCGATCCGCGTATTCGTTCCCATGACGTGCTGGTGACGCTGGTCGGAGCACAGGTCGGTCATAGGGTTATGGAGTACACATTGCGGCATTTTGCTCATCTCAAAGAGAGCCGATTCACGTTTTTTCACGTGATTCCTGCCCCACCACCTCAAATATGGAGTTACGAGTTCATTAAAAACGAAAAAAGTTTTGAAGAGCAGTGGGAGAAAATAAGACGTTGGCTGGATGATAAGACGGACAAGGTCATACAAATCGCGGAAAAAGGCAGACAAAGGCTTATCAAGAAAGGGATTCCGGAGAAAAACATCACGCTCAAACTTAAACACCAGGAAAAGGGCATTGCAAGGGATATTCTCAAAGAAATCGAAACAGGCAATTACGGCATTATTTTGATTGGCCGTAAGGGTTCAAAAAAGATCAGGAAATTCCAGCTTGGAAGTAAGGCCAACAAGCTGCTTTATACCGCACACACACTTATAACCTGTATAATTAGATGATACATATTAAACGGATAACACATAGGCTAAAATCTTCGATGCGTTTTTCGTTAAGTCACAAGAAAAAAGAATCTTTTTTATTTCTACCATAACCTTAACCGATATTCTTTTGGCAAGCGATGATCACGCATACAGAAATCATTGTCCATACTCCGAGTCAGTGAAGACCTATTCGGTATATATAGCAGGCAGTCTTCTCATATAGAACTTCCATCTTTTGTACTTTGTCTCGATGAGATGACCTCTATCGATCAATCTGTGTATGACTGACCAGTCAGCTCCTGCACGCGCCAGGAAGTCGCTTACCGCCTCTTCCCGCATTGGATGCACAGCAGTGATATTCAGTAGATCTTCTTCGACGTTGCCCGTAAAAGCGAAATCATTGCCTTCGTATCCAATCAGATACTCCACCTGATCAATCCTTCCATGGAGGATATGATAAGCTTGATTGATAATTTCCTCGGGAGGAGGTCGTACCCATTCCTCTGCAGGCGGCCGTGTAGGAATGGATAGATAAGCCCTGTCAGGCCTCAACCGGGCCAATAAGTCTGCAATATTGCTGAGGCTATCTTCGTTGTCATTGACCGTTCTAACAAGCATTGTTTCCGTTACAAGTTCTCCACTGTAAGTCTCCGCAAATTCGAGCATTCCTTGCTGAATCGAGGAGAGTTGCAGGGTTCCATAAGGCCGATTAATCCTGCGCCAAAACTCTTCTTGTACAGAGTCTATCTTCAATGAAACCCAATCCGCCTTCTTCAACGCCTCTCTCACATCTTCACGCCAGATAAGGGAACCGTTGGTAATCACGGCAATATTAATTCCCAAAGATTTCAACAAATCGATCTCATAGACGAGATTGATGTCCAGAGTAGGTTCCCCATCGGGCACGAATGTCAGGTAATCAATGGGGTCTCCAGCCTCTTTCACCTTTTTCACCTTGTCCTGGACATCTTGTAAGATTTTTTGTGGATCATAGAACATACGGCGCTCAGCCTGCATTTTTTTAGTACGGCCCAATTGGCAGTAAACACAGGAATAGGTGCATATTTTGGGCGGGATATTATTTATCCCGAGGCTTTGCCCCAAACGCCTGGATGGCACAGGGCCAAAGGCAGTCATTCTGCTCATTTTTTTCTCTTAGACATTCTGCTCGGCCTTCGATTTCCGAGACCAGTCCATATACCTTCTTATTATGCCCAGATTAAAAGGGACATCCTTACCGGTCTCGAGAAAGGTGCTGTTGAACCATTTCATCAGGGCCTGTACTAGAGGAGCCGGTGATGACGGTGGTTCCCTTTGCTCTAAAATTCTCCATGGCCTTGGAGCCCATGTTCCCTGCGATGATAACGCTAACCCCTAAATCGTGAAGCCAATCGGGGAACACATTCGGTGCATGAGAAGGTGGGTGCAAGATTTCCTTTTTTATTATTTGCTGATTTTGTATATGGAAAATGGCAAATTCGGTTGCCTTACCAAAAGATGGTAAAAGCCGACCTCCGGATATTGGAATGGCAATCTTTGTGATCAAAGATTTTTTTGAGCTGCTGTCTTCAATAATTTTATCGACAATTAATTCATATCCATGTGCTGCTTCGGAACTCGGATATTTCTCCAGATAGGATTGCCCTGCTGCAGTGCAATACGGCATTTTCGGATCAATGGGAATCCGGCCTAAGTAGCGAACATTGAAAATAATTGCTTCTCTGAACATTCTTTCCGCGGTTTTGTCGCATTTTTGACAAAATAAACCGCTCATATTTTCTACGAAACCCATAATAATATTTTTAGCGTTTTCGTATAAATTAATCAATTCTGTGACTTGTTTTCTGGCATGAGGCAGATATTCTTTCTTTGGGGCAGAAACGAAAATGACCTTGGCATCATGGACCGCACTGGCCGCGGCGATTGGTTCATCACCCGCACCCGATATGGAACTGATTATGAGATAATCCAAGTCTCCCCAACTTACGTCAGCAATGAACTGGCGAATGACATGGCTTTTCAAGTCCCCTCGCCAGACCACGCTCTGGTCCACATCCTTCATAACGGATCCAATAGATATCACTTTCAGATAATCTGAATAGGATTCGGGGACAAATTGATTATCTGCATCGGTTTCATAAATTCCTTGGAGCCCGAGCATATTGGAAATATTTGTGCCATGTAGATCAAGATCGATCAGGCCAACGTTCACCTTTCTTTTTGAAAGGGCAACTGCTAAATTGGCGGCAAGGCTTGTTTTCCCGACGCCCCGTTTGTTGCTCGTAACTATGTACTTATGCTGGATTAAGGACAAGGAATCGTGAATGGCCCGGTCTTGTTCAGCCGCCCCGGAATCCATATGCTTTCGATATGGAGGATCGAAATCCTTGGATGAATTACTCATAACACACCTCCTGCATATAATTAAATAACCCTTGTGACTTCTCTTTCTACCTAACTTTATGCATGATATGTGCCACCCGAAAACAGGATATGGATATAGCTATGAAATAACCCTTGTGTCTTCTGCTTTTAAACCCTACACCCTTCTCATTGATGAAAAAAACATCACCTTAAAAATTATATTTCCATAAGTACTATCCGTGTTAGTCTTTTTGATTTCGCAATTTTGCGAAAAAAAATTTCGCAATTTTTCTAAATTTGACTGCCCAGAAGAATTAATCACAGGTGCAATGATATTAACTATTTGGATTTTTATTATTTTTTCAGATCATGACTTAGTGGCATGATCCATGCAAATCAGGAAGTTAGGTCAGGGAAAATAAGCAAGATCAATTAATATCTTTTGAAGAATCTTTTTTAAATTATATCACGGGTCAAATATAAAATGATTTTTTCGTGAGGGGAGCAAAAAATATTAACATGCCCTTAAGGGTTAAAAGGAGGTGATCTTCATGACGGATCGAGACATATACAAGAAAATAGATATTAACACGTACCAGAAAGAGGCAGAACTCAAAGACGGGACCAAGCTTCTTCTGCGCCCTATGGTTCCCGAAGACCAGGATGCGTTGTATAAGTTTTTCAAAGAGATTCCCAGAGAAGATGCAAGGTATTTGCGTGACGATGTATCCAGCAGACTCCTTGTAGAAAAATGGGCGAAAAATCTTGACTACGAAAAGACGCTGCCCATTTTGGCAATAAAAGATGATGCTATTATCGGTGATGCAACGATCAACCGCCGCCGGTCTGGCTGGAAACACCATCTGGGTACCGTGCGGGTTTTTGTGCACAAAGAATACCGGAATGTTGGTTTGGGGCATCTGATGATTGAAGAGCTCGTGGACATCGCGTACAAACTCGGGATCGAAAAACTCATTGTCGAAATTCCCGACCCTGGAACTGCTGCAATCAATGCGTTTACCAGAGCGGGATTCCATCGTGTTGCAGTAATTCCGAACATGGTCAAGGACAGGGAAAATATGCCTGTGGATGTTGTGGTTATGATGAAAGACGTCAGACCGGCCCACGACGATGCCTATGATTATGATTTTTAAAGCAGTTTTTGAACTACAACTAAGGGCAGGATAGAAAATTTTGTTCCTCTTCACGGATAATTTTTTGGTGGGGTTTCGCAAAATATCAGTTTTTATTTAATTTGAAGAGTCTCTACTTGGTTGATCAAAAACATTAACAAAAGATTGAGAAAGTTTGTAAGGAATTAAGATACGGTGGGTAGGATATAATCTAAGTTGTATAATGAATACCAAGGCGTGTAACACCGTAAAGGAGGATGTTACCAATGGAGAAAAAAATATTATTGGCAATTGATGATTCTGAAAACGCTAGGCGAGCAGTTGAATTTGTAGCAATTTTTTTTGCACCGGATAATAAAATTACGCTATTTAATGTAATTCCAGACACTGCAACCTTATGCGCAATGAACAGTCCGGAGTTAGCCCCTTATT
Organism: uncultured Desulfobacteraceae bacterium; assembly: GCA_964591175.1. Classification (GTDB taxonomy): domain Bacteria; phylum Desulfobacterota; class Desulfobacteria; order Desulfobacterales; family UBA11574; genus UBA11574. Next base: position 9,237 of record CAZQAF010000050.1, read on the forward strand.
TTACATCCCAACAGAGCTCTTTTTGCTTGCTGGAAGAGAAAAAAAAGAAGCTGGTTAATGAGGCCATGCAAAAAGCTAAAAGGATACTTTTAGATGCAAAATTCGAAGAAAAGAATATCACAATAAAATCAGAAATAAAGAAAAGCGGAATTGCGAGAGATATCATAAAAGAAGCCAAGGCCGGTTATAATGTCGTCGTTATGGGCAAGAGGGGCCTGTCCGGAATTAAGGATTTTATTCTCGGGAGTGTTTCACAAAAAGTATTCAATACAGCAAAGGATATTTCGGTTTTAGTTGTGGATTAGCTTAAGTTGAAGAAATTAGATTAATATTGGGTGGTTGTATGTTCTGAACAACAGGTTAAACTTAAACTAATTATCAGAATTATTAATTCTGGACACTTAAGGAGGAAGGTGCTCATGAAAAAGATAATGATAGCAGTTGACGATTCGCTGCATTCGAAAAACGCCGTACATTACGCTGCGCACATTTCGGTTTGGGTAAAAAATATGAGTTATGTTCTTTTTCACGCACAACCGATGCTTTCCCAGTACCTCGAGGATGAAGCCAGAACAGACTCTAAATCCCTCAACCAATTAAACCGGATCAAGGCAAAAAATATAGAAGCATCTCACCAGTTGCTCGAGCAATATAAGTCACAAATGGTCCAAACGGGCATCGAGGAAAGCCAAATACAAATTGTCACTCATCCGGCAAACCTTGGCATCGCAAAGGATATTCTTGAATATGCATTAAAGGGACAATATGATGCACTAGTTTTAGGAAGACGGGGTATTTCAGGCTTAATAGAATATTATATGGGGAGCGTTTCATCCAATATCGTACATAATTCTAGAGTTACTCCCATTTGGGTTGTCGGCAGCAATGTGATCCCCGCCAAAATCTTGATGCCTATTGATGGATCGGAGTTCAGTCTTCGTGCGATTGATCATTTGACTTATATCGTCAGCGCTCATTCCGATATTAGCCTGACCTTTTTGCACGTCCAACCCAAACTCAAAGACTTCTGCAAGATTGATTTTGAAACAAAAGAAGCGGATGCTTTTAAAGACCTGATCATAACAAGCAATCAAAACTGCATCGACAACTTTTATGCCTTAGCTCTAAAAAAATTAAAAGAATTCGGAATAACAAAAGATCGGATAGAAATCAAAACGGTCACAAGCTTCTTAAGTATAGGCAGTCCTATCGTGGATGAAGTGAAAACCAGAAACTTCGATACGGTTGTGATGGGACGCAGCGGTATTAACAAGAGTTTTTTTACGGGAAGCGTTACAAACTATGTATTGAATAACATATCAAATGCCGCTATCTGGATTGTCCCATAATGGTGGCTGGCACAAAAATTCAAAAGATAGAATCCATAATTAAAAGGTGGTAAGTAAATTCAATGGGCGGCGGTATAGAACTCAATTGAAGAAAGTTGAGATAGATTGATGGATAACCAGCGAATGCGGATTGGTTTTGTTTCGACACGATTGTCGGGAACGGACGGTGTCTCCCTTGAGACCAATAAGTGGGTAGATGTCTTGCAAAGGTTGAAACATGAATGTTTTTGTTTCTGCGGAGAATCTGACTGGCCGGAAGAGCGCGTACATATAGTTCCGGAAGCGCATATGAATCATCCAGAAATCTTAAAAATCGATGAAATGCTTTTTAAAGATAAAAAACGTTCCGGAGATACTGGCCGAGTAATTCATAAACTTAAGAAACACTTAAAGGCTTGTCTGTATCGGTTTGTGGACAGGTTTGATGTGAATCTTCTAATAGTAGAAAACGCAATGTCTTTGCCCATGAATGTGCCTTTGGGAATTGCACTCGCTGAATTTATAGGTGAGACATCGATGCATACTATTGCCCATCATCATGATTTCTGGTGGGAACGAAGCCGATATATAAAAAGCCCGGCAGATGACTATTTACGTTCGGCATTTCCCTGCACCATGAGCTCTGTTTACCATGTTGTTATTAACAGTATAGCCGCCCGCGAACTTGCTTTCCGGACAGGCATTGGTTCCGTCCTTGTACCAAACGTGATGGATTTTGATTCACCCCCTTCTTTCCCAGACGGTTATGCAAATGATATGCGACAGGAGCTGGGAATTAAAAAAGCGACTACCATCCTGCTTCAACCAACGCGTATAGTACCTCGAAAAAAAATAGAAAGAGCCATCGCATTGGCACGACGAATCAACACAGAATGTATATTAGTCGTGACCCATAAAGCAGGTGATGAGGGTATTAATTATCAGATATACCTTAAAGAATTTGCCAATATTATCGGGGTGAACTTTTTGTGTGCAGCCGACCGGTTTGCCTATCGTCGCCAGACAACTTCTGACGGACGAAAAGTTTATTCAATAGCAGATGCCTATTCACAGGCAAATCTTGTGACTTATCCTTCGGTGATCGAAGGATTCGGGAATGCATTTTTGGAAACGATATATTACCGCCGTCCCATTATAATGGAAGCCTATGAAATCTTTAAATGTGACATCCAGCCCAAGGGGTTTAAAGTAATATGGTTTGACGATTTCATAAGTCGGAAAACCGTTGAAGACGTCCAAAATATACTCTGTGATCATGAGCTGGCCATTGAATGGACAGAGACGAACTATCAACTCGGACGCCGCTACTATTCTTACCAGACGTTAGAGAAGAGGCTAGTCACGTCATTGGAACACTGTGCTGGCAACTGGTAAAATTCGATACTGTTTCATTTTTCATATATAGCAAATAAACAAATCAGACTTGGGGAAAATCCGGGCTAATCATTACGCCGTGAACGAATGAGGAGCAGAGGCCGATCTATACGTTGCAACACCCCGGCTGCGATGCTTCCATAAAATGTTCTGGACAAACCGCTGCGACCGTGACTGGCCATCGCCACCAAGTCCGCATTTTCGCGTTCGGCAGCATCAATAATCGCTTTCACGACCAGCCCATGGCCGATGAGAGCTTGAACTTTGATACCCTTTGCGCGAAACTCTTTTTGAATAGAAGCAAGATAAGTTTCTGTCTCCTTCTTTTGATGATCGCGTTTTTCAAGGTACTTTGACATATCAATCACTTCATCATATTCCAGCATAAGCGACGGTTCCGCAACTATAAATAAAATCACTTTGGCGTTGAAACATAGTGACAGATTCTTAACATGAGGCAAGATTGCCTCAGCTCGTTTCGAACCATCCAATGGAACCAATATAGTTTTATACATGTCTCCGTCCTGTATCAATAAATTTGATAAAAAAACCCCTATTATGGTTTTTGAATACCCCGTTCGCCTGTCGGAACGCAGTGGAGATCCCGTCTCAACGAGGCGGCGGGGAGCTTCATTTTACTCCGGATGCAGAGAAAACAGAGATCTATATTTGCCCCATTCCCCGTCACATCATTTTAGGCTATATTTTTCGCAAATTTACCCGTATCTGGATATGGCATCGTCCACAGCCGCCTTCAAATCATCCATTGCTTTCTCCACTTCTTCTTTGAGATTTTCCTTCGTCCTCTCGCTGGCATATTTCAAGTCGTTCAATGTTTTTAGCACTTCATCTGTTTTTTGCTTCAGCGTCTGGAAATGTTTGATAATCTCAGCGTTGACTTCCGTTTTCGAGCTCTTTTTCTCAGCTTGAATTTCATCGATTTGGTAGCCTAAATCCTTGGCCATTTTTCTTCTCATCTTCCAATAAGCGTCGCTATGCTGCATTGCTTTGTCCTCCTTTTTCGTTAAACTCAGTTGAGCGATTGTCGAGTTTTCTGGAGATGCAAGGCGCAGGGTGCGCTGCTGTAGTCAGCTATTCATCACATAAAATTGCGTTCATCTTTCTTTTGAGTTCTTTTACCGCCAAACTGCTCTTGACCACATAGCCCTCGGCTAATTCGAGTTGAGGTTCATATAGATATTTGTCATATTCGGCAAGAATAATCACCGGGAGGTCTGGGTCAATCTTTTTGATGTGCTGTAAAACTTCCCATACGTAGGAACCATGCTGTAGATAAAGACTTAAAAGCACCAGATCGAACTTGCCTGACATAATGTGTTCCTGAATTATTTCAGCATCTGGTGCAACTGAAACTGTATACCTCTCACGGAGCAATTCGTTATGAAAAAGATCTATTATCCATTTTTGATTACCGATGATCAGAATTTTTTTCATTTTAACACACTTTAATCTTCCGCAACGCCTGAGATAAATCCCTGTTTGTTAAAGAGGCTTATCCCTCGGCATTGCCCGATCTTCAGATCTGTGGGCTGTTTATTCCGTTGCTTTTTATTTGATTATAGCCCCTCAATCCTCCCCTGATATCTCCAAGAACACATTCAAGATATCCCGCCTGTCATTCCGCTAATAGATATAGTTCCTGTTGTGCCGAGTAGGAGCTGCGCCATCAATCGGTATGGGTGGTGTACCGATGCAACGGCTTCTAATTTGGCAAAAATTTATGTCCATTTTCCCCAATAAAGACAAGGTTGCTTAATTGCTGTTTGAAAGTACCGAGTTTCTTTTGAAACACTTCCTTACCGAATGGATAGATGGTTTTAAGGTCATTAGTGTCAATAAATATCTGATAAGAACCGCTATCATATTTTTTTAGAGTTTCGAGCAATTCATAGGCAGAATTTCCATCGAAATCACCCTCCAATTTTAGATGAAGACTGTCTTTGGTTTTAAAAGAAAACATATGGAAGTTTGATGCCATTGTTATCCTCCATAATGGCTGGAACTTTTTACGATACGGTTATGTGAAGAACACTGTTGTGAGTCCCGAAAGAATTCGGACAGGTTTGATCATTTCGGGGGTCTTCCCTCCATTCCCCGTCAATCAAAAACTTGTACTCGTATTTTCCAGGAGAAAGCACCACTGTTTTGTTCCATGCTCCCTCTCCATCACTTTGCATCGAGTGTTTTTTGGGATTCCAATTGTTAAAATCTCCCATCAAGATAACCTCTTTGGCCTCGGCCGCTTCTAAAAAAAACGTCACTCTTCGCCGTTTAATTTTCTGTTCTGATATGACCTTTGACATGATATGTCTCCTTAATAAAATTTATAACCGAATTTAACTGTTGCCAACCACTACATTTTTGCGGTTATTTTAATTATTTTGAAAAAAATTCGCTTGTCTTCTTCGCCTTTTCTTCTACAGATAACAATGTTTATGACTTCTTGAACTTTAATTTGATGTCGCTCAGATAACAATTACTTATTGAGTCTAAACCTGTAAAAAAGTGCCGCCTCTTTTTTCTTATTTTTCGTTTTCACTTTTATGCCTGTGTAATAATTAAAAGTAAGGTATTTCTACACCCCACTTATATTGTAATTCCGTATTAAATGTTTCAGCTTTAAAACCTGGTCGGTCGTCGGCCCCTCAAACTGAATATGATATTGCCTCATTATTATAGAATCATTATAAAAATCGGCGGCAATTTCAAAATCGGCAATGTTCTTAAAGGTCAATTTTTCTAAATAAAAACCGTATTCCGCAATTAATATATCAAGAACAAGCGATTGGGCTAACCGCTTATCGCCGGCAATATAGCGAAACGAAAGGCCGCCCATACTTATGTTATTGATTCTACCGAACTTGGTGAGCTTCGATCGATATACGGCACACGCAATCTCTCCCATGCTTCTATCCGTGACTCGTATCTGCTTGACAGAAACAGGCCTGATCAAAGCAAATGTGTCTTTATTGACCTGAAATCGTTTGTGTGCTCTTCGCTCAACCCTTTTCTTTGCGTTCGGATGAATAAATTTTAACAACGGTACGCCATTCACACTCGCAAGATTATGACCAACTTCAGATAATTCATTTGCATAATGCATCCGGCCTGTTTTATGATCGTTAAAAAGATGATTTTTATCCATTCTACCTCCTTAGAATTACCGTCTTCCTATGCATGATGGGGTTTGTTAATTACTTACGATTACAATTAATGAAATAATGCACCATGCTGCTGCAAGACCTAAAGAAGTTATCAGGAAAATGCCAAAGCTTTTCATGATTTTTCCCTACCGTGAATTCTACCAATCCATCCAATCGCTCATTATACTTTGGTTAAATGACTTACAGATGTCAAAGGTGTATTTGACCAAACGCCTTGCTGTTTTGAAATAACCGCACCTTTGAAAACATTATGAACGTTTCTGAATTTCTTTACCGTGGAGCAATCGAGACAGAGAATCTTCAATAGTCTTGATTGTGAACGGCTTATCAATAAGATCTTGAATTCCGACACTCCTCGCTTCAGAAACAACTTCTTTGCTTTTGTAGGCCGTCATGAGTATCTTTATGGCATCCGGACGAATCTCCTGAATCTTTTTAGAAAATGTCAAACCATCTATGCCCGGTAATTTATAGTCTGTAAGAATGATATCCCAATCTTCCTGTTTGAGTAATTCTAGACCCTCTTCTGCCGTCTCTACCGCCAGAATGTGGCAGCCTTCAGTACTGAGGTACACGGTCAGGGAGTCCCTGATCCACTCATCGTCGTCTACGAGTAATATTTTCTTGTCTTTGAGTTTGCTAAACAGGTCCATCTGAAGTCCCCCGAAACATTAAAATTCGTCTTGTGGAGAAAATACTGTGGCTTCTTACAACTTTACGGTTTGCATGAAGTGTGCCACCGAATCATAATTCATATAAATTAAATAAAGTCAAATAGTTATGGTGTTGCCATTCACCCAGCATCTTATCATAGGGTCCTAATTTAGAAGAATTTCGAAACTTGTTTTAGAAAAATTTCGAAAAATATGACAAAAAACGCATCAAGCCAAACGATATCACCTGATGCCGGAACTGCGTGGAATAGAATAGTCGGGAGGAATTATATAAGAATTGTCAAATGGTTTGATCAGATCTATCTGGGGGAACGGGATTTATTTATTTTGTAGCTTCTTTCTCCGGTAACGGAAGGTGTGGTGGTTCATGTTAAGGAGCTTGGCAGCCTTACTTTCGTTGCCTTCGGCCATTCTAAAGGCTTCTTCAATATAATATTTTTCTAAAGATTTTTGAGTTGAGGCAAGGTCGATGCCTTGAACTGGAAGCGGTGGAAAAATAATTTCATCTGTTGCTTTCTTGAGTGTGTCACTTCCGATTTTATTTACTAAACCAAGATCCTCAACTTCCAATATTGGTCCCTTTCCTACAAGCACGCCTTTCTCTATAAGGTTTTTTAGTTCACGAACATGACCTGTCCAATTGTGTGTCATAAGAGCATTCTCTGCATTTGCGGAGATGTCGTTGAATGCCTTGCCGAATTTATAGCTGAACTCCATAATGAAGTGCTTGGCAAGTGGCATTATATCACCGCGACGCTCATTCAACGAGGGTGCCTGTACTTTTATTACTCCGACTCGGAAATAAAGGTCCTTTCGAAACAGGCCTTTTTCTATCATACTGTCTAAATCTTTGTTGGTGGCGGAAACGATTCTTGTTTCAATTTGCAATTTCTTTGTCCCGCCAACCCTGTAAAATTCACCCGTTTCGAGAAATCTGAGAAGTTTAGACTGGGCTTCCAGACTCAAATCCCCCACCTCATCAAGAAATAGGGTCCCATTTGTCGCCTCTCCTATTAATCCTTTTTTACCTGATGCCCCTGCTCCGCTGAAGGCGCCTTTTTCATACCCAAAAAGTTCGCTTTCAACAAGGTCTTTTGGGATGGCAGCACAATTTACGGGAATAAAAGGGCCTTTGAAATTGGGGCTTCTATAATGAATCGCACTAGCAATCAATTCTTTACCTGTACCGGTTTCTCCGAGAATAAGAATCGGAGTGTCGGGGCTTTTTGCCACCATCTCTATAAAAGCCATAACATCCTGGATAGCATTACTTTCACCTATAAAACAAGGAAGGTTCTCCCTAAGATACCTCTCTTGGAGCAACTGAACATCTTTTCTCAGTCGGATCGTTTCAAGCGCATTTCGAATTGTCATCTCCAAACTATCCATGTGGATCGGTTTTACCACATAATCATAGGCACCAAGCTTCATGGCTGAGATCACACTGTTGATATCTTCGTAGGCGGTTATCATAATAACTAGCATGTCAGGACACAGACTCTTAATTTCACGAAGCGCTTTAATTCCATCCATACCTGGCAACCCGATGTCAAGCAGAACCAGGTCAGGGAGATTTGCCCTTATAGCGTCAATTGCGGTCTCGGCTGTAGGGAATGTTTCTATTTTATAGTGTTCCTCAAGAGCCATCGCCACCCCCTCCCTTATAGTCTCTTCATCATCGACGATATATATAAAATATTGAATCATGAGTCGCCTATTCCTTTCTTATGGGTAATTCAATCTTGAATTCAGCTCCGCCCCATCTACTTTCTGAGATATCCATAGAACCACCATGATCTGTGATAATCCTGTGGGTGATACTTAGGCCGATTCCTGTTCCGCTGCTCTTGGTGGAATAAAAGGGATCAAATAGTTGATCTCTCATGGCTAAGGGTACCCCGGGGCCAGAATCGGAAACTAGCATGAGAATACAATCCTTTCCTATAGATGAGGTTATCTCTATTTTTTTTTCTTTCCTCATATCCTGCATGGCTTCAGTGGCATTGTTAATCAGATTTAAAATTACCTGTTCGATCAAGTTTGGATCGGCTTGACACAGTGGCAAATCCGAAGCCAGAGCTTTTTTTATCTTTATCTCTCGTTTACGCAAAGTAACCTCGGAAAGATTAACGGCTTCCTTAATCGATTTATTTATGTCGGTTAAAAAAAACTTTGGCTCACTAGGCTTTGAAAAATCCATGACCCTCCTGATCACCGCCTCAATCTTATTTGAGGCTGACTGGATCTTTCCTAAAATCCCCTTGACTTTTTCCAAACTTTCCTTTTTATCATAGATCTTCTCAAGTGTGCTCAAGTAGATATTAATGCCGGAAAGCGGATTTCTTATTTCATGAGCAATTCCGGCAGCCACACGCCCCAGAGAAGACATCTTGCCTTTAATTCTTAAAAGCCTCTCCAACTCTCTAGACCGAGAAATATCCATATTATAGACCAATATCGCTTCTTCTCCTTGATATTCTATGATTCTAGCACGACATTGGACCCATTTCATAACAAGTGTGTTGTTGGTATTATCCGGGTAATAAAACCTAAAATCTGTATCCTGTGCCTGAACTTTTCCTGAAATGATGGCCTGGTGGAATTGTCTTAATTTTACGACATCATCTGGATGGATGTTTTCATGATTTGCCAATAAAGGTTTCCGTGGTAGAGGACCAAGAAGTTTCTCTTGTTCGGGATTTTGATAGATGATTTGATTATTTTGAATAATGCATATTCCCAAAGGTGAATTTTCAACCAGATGACGGAAGCGTTTTTCGCTTTCCACCAACGCCCTCTCTGCTCGCTTGTGATCGGTGATATCCCGCGCGATTGTGGAAGCACCGATGATCTCACCTTGCTTGTTCTTGATAGCTGAAATTGTTAAAGAAACGTCAATAATGGTGCCGTCTTTCCTTTGGCGAGTAGTTTCGTAGTAATCAATCGGTTTATTTCTCTCGACCTTTTTCAGGATTTCAAGCATCTCGTCAGACTGATCCGGTGGAACCAAAATTGAGATAGACTTTCCCTTGACTTCCATTTCCGTATAGCCGTATATTTTTTCTGCGCCCTTGTTCCAACTAATAATTACCCCATCTATGGTCTTTGCAATTATTGCATCGTCCGACGATTCCACAATTAAGGCTAAACGCGATAGCTCCTCATTTATTTTCTCTAACTCGAAAGTTCGTTCCTCCAAAGTTCTGATAATCGGACTGCTAACGCGAAGGAACAATGACACTCCTAACAAAATAACCAGAATTGCTAAAACTCCAGCTATTGCGATAGCTCTCACAAACGGCGCCCGAATTTCAGCCAAATCAATCTTCGCCACTATACCTAAGTTCAATTCTGCGACGGGCTCGTACGCTGCGAGCACATTCACTTTACGATAATCAAGACAAACTACTGTTCCGGATTTTCCAGATAGCGCCAATCGCATCGGTTCTGCAAAATTCGAGTCGAAGCGCATTTTCTTTGATATTTCGAAACTGGAATGCCTGTATCTCAATAAATGAACAATATTGCCTCCATCGCGTTGGGCGAGCGTAAACTCTCCTGTTTTTCCAAATCCCACAAAATGTTTATGCGCGTCTATGATCTGACTCAGCGTCGCATCTACCGGATCTTCGAACTGATGGTGATATTTTTCTTGATGGAGAGCGTCAAACTTGGCAACGGCTTCTATCAGACGCGCTTGGCTCTGAACGGTTGCCACCAGTCGCTCTTGTTGCTGTTCAACTGATGTTTCATACAAGAGGTAGACGGCAATTCCGCTGACAACAGCACAAACGGTTATCATTATCAGAATCAAAACGTATATCATTTTGTGTTCTCTCATAGTTTATCTCCAGTGCATTATTAATAAGCACTAAATGAAGAATGATGAATAGTAATCATCATGAATTCGATTCTTTAATTGCAACATTTTTGGCCGCAGTTACCACAAAACTTTTGAGTATCTGGATTTTCATGCTGACACTACGGGCATTCCATTTTTATGCCCCCACTAAAGTCCATAGGAAAAACGGTTAGAAAGGAAAGAAATAAAATAGGGTTGGACACCTTTCTCTGGCAAGGCTGTCCCATGATCCTCATTGCCGATTTTGGTGACAACAAAGAGAAACATGATATGCACACACTTTACATCATCGAAGAACCCCGACTTTCTGGCGAACGTTTTGGCGAATCCGCCGCCGTTATAAAGTGGCCTGGCGCATTGTCTTTTCATACCCTGATCGCAAACACGATGCCGAAGGGGTTGCCGTGGATGTGACAGACGGAAAAGTTCTTGTTCTGACCAAACGTGACAACCCGCCCCTGCTGTTCGAGCTGCCTCTGATACCGTTTTCCGCAGACAGTCCGGTAATTGCTCGCAAAGTTTCGGCAGTGAACCGAATTCCGCCGCCTTCAAGTGAATGCGACAGAAATACGGAAAATACCGATCTCAGCCAACCGCCCTGGATCTTGCTCCCGATGGTCTCCGGGCAGTTTTACTTACTTACAAGCACGCCTATATGTTCAAGCGCAAGCCCTCCGATTCTTGGGCAACTGCCTTTAACGAAAAACCAGTGTTAATTCCTCTACCCCTTCCCCAAGACTGACGCGATTTACGCCAACGGGAAGCAATCTGTTTCGCACCCGACGGCAGGACGTTGTTTGTTACAAGTGAGGGCAATGGAGCTGGAATTTTTAGATTGGAAGCCAGATAGTGCCTAATCGGTCGTTCCACATATCTCACAAAGCCTTATGGATATCGTCCACCCATTAAACCATAGATCCGTCTGACATCCGAGTTTGACTTTGATCGCATACAGGTGACATCTCCGGCAGTCTAAAGTCGGATTCAATCCTCATTAATCTCATTCTCGAAAATTATCATGACATATTCGGGTTTAGATCCCTGCTCGCAGAAAAGTCTTGACCAACTGATCCCACTCGAGTTCCGGGAAATTACCGAATACATCGCCAATCGGCTCGGCGCCGGTAGCTGCCAGTCGTTCATATTCCGGCCCCACTAAACTCAATAGTTTACTGCTCTCTTGCTCCATCCACTGGATGCTTTCTTTGCCGTAATAAAGCCCTTTCAGATTTCTTTTCGGCATGTTGGGTTCCAGAACATAGAGCCACCCCTCATGGTATGGATCCCCATGGGATATCCCTGGATTATCGAGGACCTTTTGATTTAGGGTGAGCACCGTACCGGTTACAGGGGATAGGGCCCCGGCTTTATTGACATCCCTTCCGAAAAACAAGCCGACCCGATTTTTTTCCAAAGTTGCCCCTATCGGCGGAAGAACCAGAAACTGAGGTACGCCGAACAACTTGACCACAAAATCATCAAATCCAATCCTGACGCGTCCTCCATGTTCGAAACGAACCCAGCAGTGTCCCGGATGATAATAATAGCCTTCGGCCATTTTATAACCGGATGCTGACCCATAGCCGGGCGGTTCGCCGAGTTCTGCGGTGTCAATTTCGTCCATCATCTGGTCAAAAGCGCAATGATAGCATTCGTAGTTCATTGTGCAGATCTTTGGGGCATTCGCACGTCCGGTTAAGGCATGGCGACAGGGTCGCTCCGCACCATGATACCGACTTTTTAAATACTTGACCCACTCCGGTTCTTTCAATTCGATTTCCGAATGATTCCCGGAACTCATAGCGCGCTGCATGCCTGTATCAAAGGGACATTGGTAGCAGTCGAAAACATTATCGCACAATCGAAAATTGACAACGCCGGCCTTCATCCAAATACACTTATCCTCTTCGACTCGGAACCCAACAAGTCGTTTCTTTTCTTTTTCTTTATGCTTGTCTTTGGCTTTCATTTTGACAACCTCCTTCATCTCTACCGGCCAAGCCTTTGTAGTGGTCTGCTTGCTCACAAATTTAACCGGGAAGTTCATTGAACTTTTTCTCGGTTAGGAAAGGTAAAGATTCAGCCCTATTTATTTTTCCAAACGTTCAGCTTTGAACATTCTAATTGCAATCTGAATGCCAATCATCAGCGAAAAATTGGCTTTAATTCATCTATCTGAATTCATTGTATTTTTATTTGAATTTTGCGTCAAAATTAAAAAATTGATTTGATCCGAGAAATAAACATGATGAGATTGGCTACACATCAAAGCAGCATAAGAAAAGATATCATATATAAATGTGTAAATTAAATTACTTAAAGAACTGTAGCCTTTAATGCATCTACTGTAGCTAATGATTACACCATCACGACCGCCGTTGTAAAGCCTCTCACAAATACCGTTCTTTCGTGTAAACTTATGAGGAAAAAGCCGGTCAAAAAAAATCTTGAAGCGGATATTCGATCATCAAATCGGCCTTAAGGGCCCTGCATAAGAATTTGCCGAATATCGTTGAAAATTTAGTTGGTTATAAAGATTTGTGAGAAAATAATCATTGACAAAACAATTAAGCTATGGTTTCCAAACACATCAATTTTCAGACGAATACGGTTCTGAAGTCGCTCCTCAAAACAAAAAAAACAACATCAACCATCGGAAATTTGAAATGACAGGTCAACCTTGTTTGGTAAAAAAATTATACGAAACACTATCTGAAATCCCCCCCGGACAAATCACGCAACCCCTATGCAGGGAGCATGTCATAAGACTGTCAGCGTTATTGGAAGATATCCGCAACGGCAGGGGACAGAGAGACCACTTGGCGATCATGAACGATCTGGCCGGGATACTGGTGAAAGATGCTGCTGATAAAATCTGTGTCGATTTGGGCCATATGGTCATATCTGCTCTGGAAGAATACAGGCACGTTTTTTTGACCCACATAGAAGCGCATTATTGTTCCACCGGGGAATGCGCCCCCTTGATCGCCGCTCCATGCCAAATGGCATGTCCTGCCGGTGTAGACGTACCGAGTTATGTGGCGCTTGTGGGCGAAGGCCGATATAAGGAAGCCTTGGAAGTATTGAGAGAAGATCTTCCGCTTCCCGGCGCGCTCAGCCGGGTCTGTGTCCATCCTTGCGAGAAGGCTTGCCGGCGGGGAACCGTAGATAAACCCATCGCCATCTGCCAGCTTAAACGCGTGGCCTTTGACAAGGCCTATGAAAAGGGAATACCCCCGATTAAGGAGACACGTCATCGATACGGCGAAAAAATCGCTGTCATTGGTAGCGGTCCGGCAGGTCTTTCCACGGGTTACTTTTTGGCCAAAAAAGGTTACAAATCCACAATTATTGAATCCAAGCCCGAACCCGGCGGTATGCTCCGATGGTGGATACCCGCCTACAGGCTGCCCGACGACATATTGAAGCTGGAAATAAACCATATCAAGTCCCTTGGTGTTGATATTCATACCGGCGTTACTTTCGGAAAAGATATTACGTTGGAATCTCTCAAAGAACAGGGTTTTCAAGCATTTTTTATGGGAATCGGCGCCCACAATCCCATGCGGCTTCACATACCGGGAGAAGAAGACTTTTCCGGAGTCGAGGACTGTCTGACTTTTCTATACAATGCCCGTCAAGGAACAGCAAAGGTCGGTAAAAGAGTCATTGTCATTGGGGGTGGCAATGCAGCGGTGGACTGTGCCCGCACTGCCCTCCGGATGAATGTTGACGAAGTACATCTCGTGTATCGTCGAACCAAACGGGAAATGCCCGCCCACCCAAAAGAAATACAGGACTTGGAGGAAGAGGGAACGGTCCTGAACATTTTACTGTCCCCGATTCGTATCCATGGCAAAAATGGAAAGGTAACCGGGCTTGAGTGCGTCCAAAACAAGCTGAGCAAGCTCGATGCCAGCGGTCGGAGACGTCCCGTTCCTGTGAAAGGAACCGAACATATCATTCCGGCAGATACCATCATATGCGCCATCGGGCAGGAAGTAAATATTCAAAGTCTGAAGCCGGTCGACCGTTTGGAGTTAACGAGACGAAACCTGATCACCGTCAATCCGGTCACCATGGAAACTTCGGTTCCCGGTGTTTTTGCCGGCGGAGATGTGGTTACCGGACCCGCCACTGTTGTAGAAGCCGTTGCTGCCGGGAAAAAAGCCGCAGAAGCCATCCATCGTTTTTTGAGAAAAATACCCAATCCTGAATATACACTGGTACCCCTCAAACGCCGACAGGTTCGGGCCATGGATGTTTTACCCCAAGAAAAATCTCTTCCGTCGAGGCCTGAAATGCCGATGATGGATCTTGAAGCCAGAAAGGGCAACTTCAAAGAAGTGGAGCTTGGCTTGCCGGTCGACAGCGCAATTCAGGAAGCAAAAAGGTGTTTGCGCTGCGACATCTGCATCAGCTGCGGGCGCTGTATCGAAGTCTGCCGGGACCAGATGGGCGTGGATGCAATTCATCTTTCTTATGTGGACAACAATCCTTCAGCAGACACGGATTTCCAGCGTTCTTCCGAGTATTGTATCGGCTGTGGGGCCTGCGCTGAAAATTGCCCGACAGCGGCGATTACCCTGAACGACAAAAGCGGTATAAGGACTCTTCGAATGTGTGGTACCGAGATGGCACGGCACCCGTTGCTTACATGCGCTATCTGCGGTGACCCGCTTATCCCCGAAAAACAACGAAAGTTTATCATGACACGCTTGGATGACAGCCAAAAGACAAAATATTCAGGTGATATCTGTCCGGCGTGCGCTAGAAAGATCGAAGCAAAAAATCTCGTTAGCGAAATCCCAATCTACTGACCGCTGCGATACCTGGAGAATTGTCGGAAAGAAATCTTCTATCTTTTGTAGAAATCAGGCCATTTAAAACTTTGGGTTGTAAATCTTGGCAAGCGCTTAAAGCTCTGCAATGGACTTGGCAAAACGTTCCCGGGCAGTCTTGGTCTTTTCCGAAGCTTCTCCGAAATGCAAACACTGGGTGATGCACTTGGTGACGCAGGCCGGTTTTAACCCCTGATCCAATCTGTCCATACAATAATCGCACTTGACGGCTTTGCCGGTTTCCGGATTCCACTGTGGGGTACCCCACGGACACGCGGTAATGCAGCTTTTGCAACCTACACAAAGCGCTTGATCCACAAACACGATACCGTCCTTCGGCCGTTTTTGCATGGCACCGGTGGGGCATGCCGCTACGCACCACGGGTTTTCACACTGAAAGCACGGCATAAAAATATTGGCGATACGGGGAAGATTATTCACGAGTTTAGGCCCGACGGGAATGATCTGACAAAAACGGGGGCCGATAGGGAGGCTGTTTTTGGTCTTACAGTGAGATTCACACGAGAAACACCCGATACAGCGTTTGACATCCTGATATATATAATATTTGCTCATTTGAACTCCTCCACAACTTTGAATCTTTTAATCGGCTTTTTTTACGTTAACACAACATTCCAAAAGGGCGATGCCCCC
>CAZQAF010000051.1:0-25047 GCA_964591175.1 uncultured Desulfobacteraceae bacterium
ACAGCCGGGCAATGGTGTCCGAAGATGCGCCCATAAAATAGGAAAGAACAATCAGTTGATGGATCAGGGTAGTTTTCAGGATGCCATGGTTCAGCCATCGGCGCGGAGACGTCACCACCGGCTCGGACACCGTCACCACGTCTCCCTTTTTTTGCAATCGCCGGATCAACTCAAAATCCTCCATAATGGGCATGTCCGAAAATCCGCCCATTTGATGAAAAACCTCCGAGAACATGAAAATAGCCTGGTCGCCGTACGGCATCTTTAAGTATCGTGAGCGTCGGTTTGCAACATATTCGACGAATCTGAGGGCCTTACCGGGAGCATCGATGCGAAGCTCGAATGCACCGGCAGCAACACCCGGCTGCTTTAATGTGCGAAAAACGGATGTGTCAAAACCTTTTGGCAACCGGGTGTCGGCGTGAAGAAACAGCAGTACGTCTTCGGACGCGGCATCGGCCCCCTGATTCATTTGACGCGAACGGGGCGGGGAACTTTGAATGACGCTTGCGCCCGATGATCTTGCGATGAAAACCGTATCGTCGAGGCTTCCGCCGTCTGCGACAATAATTTGGGTATTATTTCCATGACCGATGCTTGCGATGGTGTCGGCGATGTGATCGGCTTCGTTCAAGGAGGGAATGATGATTGAGATACCTGCGGCTGCCTTATGACGAAGTTTTTTATTTTTGCGGCGCACCCAGACAGGAAGGTCCTCGGGACGGTCCACATCCGCCAGTTCGTCAACCAAAGCATTACTGATCCCAAGTTCTGTTGCAGCATCTAGAGTTTTTTTCAAAACATCGTTTTCTCCCCATTTTATTCCTGAAAAGAGATCGCCTGTCGTTGGTGAAAATGCGGTTTTTTGCAACCCGATTAAATAATATCCGCCGTCTTTGGCCGGGCCCAGCACCATTTCTTTTTGTTTCAGCAGGGCAAAAGCATTTTTTACTACCTTTTCGCTGAGATCCGGAATATCCGTACCGATGATGACCGCAGACGCAGCACCGGATTCAAAGGCGTCTTCAAAGGCCCGTTGCATCCGTTCTCCGAGACCGGCGCCTCTCTGTAAAACATACTCGAATTGAGAACCGAGCCATCGCCGCATAAGATCTTCATTTCCACCCTCGTAACGGATTTCTATGGCCGGATCGTTTGGTGCCCATTGCCCGACGACCCGTGACAGAATATACTCCGTCATTTCGCGTTGTAGATTTGCAGCGCCTCTATCTCCCATGACCGGGATCATCCGGGTTTTTGTGGTGCCGATTTCCGGATAACGGGTAAAGATAATCAGGCGCTTGCTGGATGTCATGGACATATTATCATCATTAAATTAGACGCGACGGTGCCGGCGCTCAGTGTACATATTTTCGTATTTCACGGACTTTCCGCTTTTTATGGATATGTTCACCGGCTTTTTTCGCCGCATTCATGTCACTATTTGCTTCTACGGCAATCGAGATCCTATTTTTCGCCTTTTATCCTTTTGATGATCTTTGGAATGAAAAATGAGAAGATAAAGAGTCCTATTGAAAAAAACACCTTAAAGGATATGAGTTCTCCCCAATTCCCGGAGGTCCATACATCTTTCAATGTTCCGATAAAAAAGGTGAAGACAAATGTCCCAACGATGATACCCAGTCCGGTTCCGGCAACATAGTCCCAAAATCGAACTTTGGTCAATCCCATGCCGAAATTCAAGGGCGTAAACGGGAAATAAACCAGCCGAAGATACAATACCGTCGCAAATCCGTTACGTTCGATGGCATCGTCGTATCTTTTCAGTTTATCCCCGATCAGAGAGGCGGCAAAGTCTCTCCCCAAGGTCCGCCCGATTAAAAATGCAGCAGCGGCCCCGATCATGGCGCCGATCCAGACATAGAGAAATCCCCGGTAAGCCCCGAATATGGCGGCACCCAGACCGGTCAGCAACGTCCCGGGCACGAAAAGGCACACACCCACGGCATAGATCAGCATATACACCACAGGCGCCCAGAAACCGGAACCTTGGAGAAAACGGCCCAACATCTCGGCATTGAGATAATTTTTGACCGGGGTGAAACGGATTAAGAGAATGGCGGCAATAATAAAGACCACAAAAACCATCGCCTTTACCACTGCTTTTGTTGTTTTTTTAACCGGTTGCTGCAAGGTTTCTTCCTTTTCTCCACTTCTGTTGACCAGGAAAAATTATCCGCCATATACGTCCCGGTAATTCTACACCATACTACAAATAAAATAATTTGCGAGGCCTTGATTTTCGCCTCATCCATGACCCCGGTGAAATAGAACAAAGTTTCACAGGCTAAAAATAATGGGATGCTTAAATAGCGGAATATGGATTTCTATCGGAATTCTATCGGACTTGAGTAAACAGTTAAACTTTAAATGGTCCTGACGATTCGACCCCATTACACACGTGTCGATTTACCGCTGGACCACTTTGGGCGTTAAACCCTCTTTTTGTAAATTTTTTGTGACTTTTTCAGCGTCATTTTCAGTGTGGAAAGCACCCACAAGGAGCCTGAATTTATTGTCGGCGTCTCTGCTTGGAAGTGTATACGCCGAATAACCATTTGTAATGAGTTGAGTTTCAAGAGTTTTCAGTTTTTCATCACCAACATAAATACCGATTTCTACGGTAAAGGGCCGTCTAATCACAAAGGCATTCCGGTACTCTCGTTTTTTCAATTCCACGGCCGCTTTTTGTGCCGCTTGAGGCGTCCGAAAAAAGCCGACGATGACGCGATACCAGTCTCCCTTCCCGGCAATCCGGGCATGGGAAACACATACGGAATCTCCTTTGCCTCTGAGTATCCTCGCTTCCTGGAAAGCGTCTTTTTTATCCCGATAAGAACCGACCTGAATCGCATAGGGATAAAATTCTATGGCTTTTTCAGGCGTTCTTTGGTGCGCCGGCGATTCTTTTTTGCCTGTATTCTTTTCGGGTTCCGGGACTTTTTGAAGCAATGGTGGGGGTTTGTTTGCGGTTTTCCCCGCTCGGCTTTGATGCATCTGAACATCAACTGCTTTCATTTTTTGAAGTTCATCATAAGAATGCGTCAGCTCGGTTTCCAGTTCTTTTACCTTTTGGGCGCCGGCTTCCAGCTCTTCGGACTGTTTTTGAGCGGTCGATGCCATCTTGTCTTTTAGTTTATTTGCATCGGATAATTCGGCCTTCAGGTTATGAATTCTGTTTAGCATTGAAACCAATGAATCTGCTGTTTGTTTTTCCACGGGCGACAAATGGAGCCCAAGATAAACCTGCAACCAATCACGGGCGGCCGTATCACTGATGTCCGGGTTTTCCGGATAAATATTCAGTATCGCCAATTTCCAAACCGCTCGTTTATAGTAACTTGTGGACGAATACTGCTTGGCCACTTCACCATATTCCTGCAAAGCTTTATGGTATGCTTTGGCATTTTCATACGCCGCCGCACGGACCATAAAATCACGAGCTCCTGATTCAGACTTTGAGCCTTGCATTGCCGAAACACAACCGAACATGAAAAAACACAATATGATAAGGAAGCTATTACGAATTTTCATGAGCATGTCCTTGTGTTTGGGTGAGGAGGTTTATTGCCGGCCCCTGAAATTCTTCGGGTTCGGCCGGCAGCTCGACCCTAAATGTGGAACCGCGGCCGATGGTACTTTCGGCATACACCTTACCGCCATGCCCCTCTGTAAATGCCTTGACAAGGGCCAAACCAACGCCGGTTCCGCCGCTCTTTATTCTTCCCGTATTGCCGGCCTGATAAAACTTTGTGAATATTTTGGGCAACTCTTCTTTGGATATACCTATTCCGGAATCCTGTATTTCCACCTGGGCACCCAAGCTGCAGGGACCAATTTTGACGCTGACCGTCCCATTGCTTTTTGTGTATTTGATTGCGTTACTGAGCAGGTTACTGACAACGATGGCAATTTTTTTTGAATCCGCCCTGATTTTCGGAACAGGCAGGGTTGTCATTTCCACCGTAATGTTTTTCGGTTCGGCAATAAGTTTGGCATCTTCAAAAAGCGGCCCAATGATCCTGGAAAGATCCGTCCATTCCATGTGATATTTCATCATACCGGAATCAATCTTCGCCAGATCAAGATATTGCCTGCTGAAACTCGCCAGCTTATTGATTCCCCGGCGAATCGAGTCGAGCATCTGGAGCTGTTCGGAACTGAGCTGAGGGGCACATTGACTTTTGAGGATGTCATGTGCAGAAAGCATCACCTGTAAGGGGGTTTGGAGCTCATGGGAAATCTGCTGAATCATGTGCGTCCTCAATTCGTTTATATCCTTAATTTTACAACTCATATCATTAACCGCATCAACAAGCAATGCAATTTCATCATTGGAAGAGACCTGGACCGGCTCAAATTTACCCCTTGCAATCTGCTGGGTTCCTTTTATCAGACCGTCAATGGGCTTGGTGATGGTTCGGGTAATAATGAATGCTGCGGAAACAGCCACAAGAACGGTTCCGATGATCAGCAGCAGCGCTATTTTAGTGGAACGGGTTGTGGTCGCCTTCATCCTGGACATGGCATTTTCAATGGATCCCCGATTGATGTTGATAAGATGATCAAGGGACCTGTTCAACGTCTCCACGGCATCTACATTCAGATGGATCGGCTCCGAGGTCCTATCCGACATTTGAAAGTCTTTCACATTCAGTATACCGGTCAGAAATTTGTTATGGGTTCGGCGCATGTTTCTGATAAGGGAACGCCCGGTCTTATCCGATTGCGCACGAAGCAACAAGTCTAAATAATGGTCAAATCGCCGGCTGCTGGAATAAAACAAGGAAAAATAAGTCTCATCATGGGAAATCAGGTATTTTTGAATATCTTCGGCCTCATCGTGAAGAATATCCTGCAGTTGTTTGGCCAGGTCCACTGATTCGACATTGTCCGTAAGGGTCATTTTGGCTGAATTGGAAACCGAACTCAATTCGAAAAGGATATAGGTGCTGGCGATGATCATGATAACGATAATGGCGCCGAAACCAAGCATCATTTTTTTATAAATCGTCAGCTTCATCAAGTTTGATCTCCAAAAATCTTGAATTAAATACCGGCTGACCATCCAAGGTCATACGGCAAAGGGTTCATTATTTTTTCGCCGGATTACGACCTCAGATAAAAGGCCAAATCCCTTTCAGATAATTTCGGCCCGATAAACTCTGCGCCGACATTATGTTCCTTTATCCACATGACCTTTGCCGATCTTTGGATTTCGGTCCGCCCGGAGTTGTCCAGCTTGAATTTCAGTATCATGATATTATTCGTCGTCATACGATGCGGTTTTAAAGTTTCAAACTGAACGCCGCCCAGGGAAAGATTATCAATGATGATCTCTCCGCCTTCGCCGCTTTCCTGAACCCGATACTCACCGGGAAGCCTGACATTCTTGCGGTAATATTTTCGAAACTCGATGGTAAATTTGAAAACCTCACCGCATTTGCATTTGGCTTTCAGTTTCTTTGACGTACTTTTGTATTTCTTTGTGTCTATTTGTTTTGCAAAGCCGCATTTGGGACAAACGACAGTCGACTGATCCGCATCATCTACATAAAATTTGGCCATTCATTTTTCCTAGATTCTGATTTATCAACTACGGCGCCGTATCTAAAAATTTGGGACCTAAAAAACATATAAAACAATATTAAATCGATCCGCTGCCTGAGTTGACTTTGATACATTTGTATATATACTTAACCCATAATGTCACCGTGTATCAAGTCTTTTTCAGCAAAGTCGAAATCCGGTCGGTCCATAAATATGGCCTCTGAATCTTTGATCGAGTTCAAAAAGTTTTTTAGAAAAGGATACGCAACTTCATCATTAAACGTAGTTTTTCTCATCATTGGGAAATACGATCTGCTTTTTCAACAAGACCGAGAATTTGCCACATAGAAAAACAACATGAGAGTGCTGAAAATTGTAAAAAGACTTTTAAAGACCAAGACCAAAAACTCGAACCCTTCCATTTTATCCATCCCCGAGCAAATCGAATTATGGCGCAAAGCCGTTCGAAAGATGAAATGGACCATTCAAGAAGAAGAATTCCATCGAATTGAAGCACCGCCCCGGATCACGGACAAAGACCGTCTCGACGGGTATGTCGATATTGTTCTCTCATATGGATTCGGTGATAACGGCAAAGGCCATGCCGACTCGATCCTCTCCGGGAAGATGTCGTGGGAATATGCCTTGAGATACAGAAGAGGTAAAACATGGCAGTGCGAACATATTCATTTTGACAACCCTGAGTATTTCCGGATGCGCCCGGACGCACCTCTCAGGCCTAAAGGATTTTACTTTTCAAAGATCCAGACCGGCCAAAGATATCAAAATTTAACCGTGTCCCAGGTGTTAACGAGACTCGATAAAGATACCTTTTTCGGCCCGGAAGGGATACAATTCTTGACCGTCACTCACCCCCATTTTCAGGACCTGATGAATGAAAAAAAAATTCCCTTCATGGCCATCGGCGATTACGATGTATCGCCCCATGGGTTCAGTGACTTTTTTGATACATTGCAAATGTTCTGCAGCCAGGATATATTGGGACTGGGCATCGGGAATGTCGATCGTCACTACCCGCTGTTTGGAATTCCCACGCTTCGATTCTCACATAATTAATACTCGCCGTTGACATCGGACATTTTGTATCTATCTTAATAGTAATATTTCCAATGGGTTCATGATTAAATCAACGTTTAAGAAAGGAGGGAGGGTATGGACAAACCGCTATCGGAAGTCATTGATTTGGCGATTCAAAGAGAAGAGGAAGCCTACGACTTTTACATGGATATCATCAGTAAACTGGCGGATTCGAGCATTAAAGATACCATTGAATTCATTGCCAACGAAGAAAAGAAACACAAGGCATTTCTGGTAAATTATCGCAAAGGAGATTACGGCCCGGATGCATTGAGAATGACCGATGTTGTGGACTACAAAATATCGCAATATCTTGAAGAACCCGAAATCACCAAAGAAACGAAAAGAGAAGATATCTATCTGATCGCTTCTCACAGGGAACTCAGATCGCATCAATTTTACACGAAAATGGCCAATATGCACGAGGCGACCAATATCAAGGACATGCTGCTGAAAATGGCCAATGAAGAGTTGAAACATAAAGAAAAGATGGAGTATCTCTATGCCAACACGGCTTTTCCCCAGACCGCCGGCGGATGATGCGCCATTAAACTGAACGTCCTTTACAAATAGGGTTGAAAATACGTCAAAGGAGGACAAAATGAAAGAAAAACGAAGCTTACATCTCAGGGTTCAGGAAATGTGTGACTGTTATGCCACCGGCGATCCTTTGAAAGAGATGTCCATTGTTCAAAACGAAGCGGATAAAGACGAAGCCGCTGTCAAATGGCTGGCTCTTGCGGCCCTTCACGGCGTCAACAATAATGCCGAAGAAATCACCATCACCCGTAATCCGAACGGGCAGGTTCGCGTGGTCGCTGAATACCGTAAAACCGAGTTGCCGTCTCCGGGACAGGATGTGGGCCAAAAGATCGTGGATACGGTTCGAGAAATCACCCATATCGAAGCGGACAAAGGGAAGATACCCCTGGCATTGGGTATACGGAACGACAGTATATCGCTCAATATCAAATTCAAGGCAAAAAAGGATAAGGAAGAAATTACCATCAAATTTCCGGGATAACCCGCTGATACATTTTTTTCCATTTTATGATCAGATGATGAGGGATCGTTTTTTTAAGCGATCCCTTAGTTTATCATCCCACCCGGCGAAAGCATCCTTCATAGTGATATTTCATATTGACAACTACGACAATGTCGTATATTATCTTGCCATATAAATATCGCTACTATATTATTTTATGAATCTTTCAACCAGAAATATATGTGTCACCATTTTAGCTTCAGTGCTCGGCATTTATTTACTTATGCCCAGGGCATATGCTGCCGGGCATTGTGTAGGTCCCATGTGTTTGCAATGCAGCGAAAGGATATTTTCGGTCAATGCAGCGGCAAGCGAGGTTGGTTTGGATAATCATTTGTGCGATATTTCATTTGGGAATTCTCCCTGTGACCTGAAAAGCACTTC
The DNA here is from genome assembly GCA_964591175.1 of uncultured Desulfobacteraceae bacterium. Taxonomy (GTDB): domain Bacteria; phylum Desulfobacterota; class Desulfobacteria; order Desulfobacterales; family UBA11574; genus UBA11574. Next base: position 8,099 of record CAZQAF010000051.1, read on the forward strand.
GAACCCAAATGCAGCCGCCGTTATCACGTTGTCAACAAACATGTATCGACAGTTAATCGGCCATTTATCCGGATTTGCCGGTTACTATCCCCTGTTGTTTCAGAATCCCGGCGGAAACGACAAGACAGCACGAATCCATATCGCTATAGATACCATTCCCATATATCTTCAAAACCTTTCTCTCCTTCGTTGATCTTCAAATCAAAATTGATGCACAACCCAGTGATGCACGGTTCAGGTTCCAATATCGGGACACGTGTATGCGTAAAAGCAAACAATGCAGCATTTTTGTGCGCTGTTCAATGATGATGTGTGCTAATTTTACTCAACCGGCACCCACACGTGGGTAATAAAGTTACACCGGTAAGTTGTTGATGGAAGGAACTTCATCGAAAATCGAGTAATAAGTCCCGGCAGACCCGTATTTAGATCAAATAATCGTTGATTTTGTTTAAATGGCACAACTATTGCTCTAACCATGAAACAAAAAGAAAACATGAAAAACTTGGAGGTGTAGAGATGAAGCTGTTTCTTAAAATATTTTTCGCCGGAATTCTAGTTCTGACACTAATAGGGGTCGGTCATATGTTTATCACCGGACCTCGTCATGCGAGCGCCTGTGGGTGGAACTCCGGCTCGGCAGGTGGCGGAGATTATGTTCCTCAGCGACGTGGTTCAGCGGGTCCGATCGCCCGGAAATCTTTTTTAACAAAAGAACAAGCCGCCGACCTGGCGAACAACCATGTAAGAAGATTGAACCCGAATTTGAAGGTTGGGCAGATTAACGATGCCGGCAGCTTTTATGAGATCCAAATTATCAACAGCAGCAATGATGTTGTTCAGCGTTTGGGTGTTGACAAACAAACCGGCCGTCTGATTCTCATAAATTGATCTTCTTTTAAAATACATAAAACCAAGATAATTTCCGAGCGGTTTATTGTATTTTTGATAGTGTCTGGAGTTATTCATGCGAATTAACCATAATAAACTGGATATGCTATTCTTCTCTCTGTTGATTCTGGTTATGATCGGGTTGCCTTTTGCCATTCGATCCTATAATAAATATATCTGGAAAGATAAAATACCGCCGAATGCCAAAGTATTTACGTTAACCGGCAACGCTCGATACGGCTGGATTTTGGGAGAAGTGAGGGCAGCGGATATCATATCCTTGTGGCATCGGGATAATGCGATTAAAAAACCGGTCATAACGGTTAAAAAAGGAGATGTCGTTGTCTTGAAATTGAGAAGCAGTGATGTCGTTCACGGCTTCAGCCTTAAAGACGAGGGCATCTTTGTATCAGACGGTATCCATCCGGGCAAAACCATTCTGGTATCGTTTACGGCGAACAAAGCCGGCATCTTTACTTTCTCGTGCAACGCCATTTGCGGCAAGAATCATCAAAATATGCAAGGAACGCTAATCGTCAAAGCCTAAACCGATAACTATGAAGAAATATGCTTTCGCGGGAATATTGCTGCTGCTGTTTTTTTTTGCATATCATTTTGAAAAAAACAGTCTCGCCAACACAACGCAGATAAAAGATATAAATAAAACGACGACACAAGGGCGCGTCACGTCTGTTTACGGACCGGTGCAAAATGCCAGGGTCAGAATCCCGGGAGATGAAAAATACACGCTGACGGATAAAAAGGGACGATATTTGCTTCAGCCGACCCATGTCCATTTTCAGGGGGTTAAAATAACCGCGGGCAAGGAAGGCTGGTTTAATAATGCCCAATACGCCGGTCCATTGGGCAGGGTGCAGGACATTTATCTGAACCCGATTTACCTCAATGACAATCCGGATTACCGGTTTATTTCACCCCTTGTCTGTTCCAGATGCCATACGAAGCTCACCCGTTACTGGGATCAGTCGAAAATGGCACATACGACGTCCAACCCTAAGGTTCTGGATATGTTTTATGGAACAGATGCGTTTCAACACGATAACGTCAAGCCCGGATACCGCCTCGACAACCCAAACGGCAACGGCGATTGTGCGGTTTGCCATGCCCCGTCGGCCGCTGTTTCCAGTCCATGGTCTCAGGATTTGAGAAGTGTTCTTCAATCGCCTCGGACAGAATGGGACGGCATCAGCTGCGATTATTGCCATAAGATTCAAAAGGTGTTTCCGGATAAGACCAAAGCCAGCCGGATGGCGCCGATTTTTGAAAGACAGTCTTCTCCTATCGGAAATTCAATCCTTGTTTTTGGTCCGTATGACGACGTAGTGGTCCCTCCCATGGCGGCATCCTATGCCGCTGTATTTAATAAAGGTCAATTTTGTGCGACGTGCCACGGCCATTTCAAACCGTTGGGAAGCGGAAAGACATGGGATCACTCAAAGATATATTCTCCTTCGGAATGGAAGGGATTCGGGTTGAACGGCGACACGACTTTGCCGATCCAAACCACCTATCAGGAATGGAAACACTGGCAGGATCAGCTCTCCCGGAACGATCCCAACAAAGGCAAAAAGTGTCAGGATTGCCATATGAGCTGGCGAAAAGATATGCTCCCGTATGATAATTATATTGTCGACGGCGGCGCCCGGCGGATGTGGGGAACTTACCGGTCGCCTGAGGATATCCACCCCCATCAGTTTGACGGCGGCACCAAAATTCAGCTCAAAACCGCCGTTTCGATGGAAATTGAAGGCAAGATAACCGGCAAAAAAGTCGACATCAATGTGTACATTACCAATACGAACGGGGGGCACTGGGTTCCTACCGGAGAAACCATGAGAAGTATCATGATGGTGTTAAAGGTTGTGGATTCAAACGGCAACCCCTTGAAAATGGTAAAAGGAGAACGTCTCCCGGAATGGACCGGAAAAGGAGAGGTAGAGGCCGGCAACTATGCAGGCCTGCCCGGCTCGGTGTTTGCCAGAGTTTTAGAAGACGACAAAGGCCATCTGAATGTGCCGTTTTGGCGCGCCACATCGATTGCCTCGGACACCCGTATCCGGCCGAAAAGCACGGTGACGCTGCGCTATGAATTTCTCCTCGAGAACCCGGAAGACGAACCCTCCGCCGAAGCCAGATTGATATACCGTCCGGTGATACGGCCCTGGGTAAAAAACAAGCATTGGCTTGCAGAAGACATTTTAATTACCAGCCGTGTCTGGTAGGTCCGGTAACATTGAAGATCGAAGGACTAAAGGAGGAAAACAGATTGAGAAGGTATTCGTATATCGTATTTTCACTGGTCTTTGTTCTGACCATTTATCTTCCGGGCCAGGCTTTGGCCGGAAAAATTACCGGTATCGTAAAAGTGAACGGGCTGCGTTCACCGGCCGATATTCTGGTTTATGTGGTAAAAGCCCCTGCGGTTCATGAAGATCTTTCCAAAACGAAATTCGTCATGGACCAGCAAAACCTGACATTTATCCCCCATATTCTTCCGATCCCGGTGGGGGCGACGGTTGATTTTCCCAATAACGACAAAGTCAATCATAATATTTTTTCTTTATCCCGAACCAAAAAATTCAATCTCGGCAGTTATAAGCCCGGAGAAAGCAAAAGCGTTCGCTTTGACAAACCCGGAATTGTCGAGCTTCGCTGCGACGTTCACGCAGAAATGGCGGCTTACATCATGGTCTTGAAAAACTCTTATTTTACCGTGACCGACGATCAGGGTCGGTTTGAAATTCCGGATTTAAAATATCTTGAACAACACCATATCAAAGGAATAAAGGCTCTTTCTCCCGGAAAATATGTTTTAAAAATCTGGCACGAGAAACTGAAACCACAAAAGCAAATCGTAACCATACCCGAAAAAGGAGATATTTCAATTGAAATAACCGCTGTCAGAGGCACTCCGGGTGTATTATACAAGTAGACGATGATACAAGAGATTCCCATAACAATGGCATTCGGCGCAGGATTGATTTCATTTTTATCCCCTTGCGTTCTTCCGTTAATCCCGGGATATATTTCTTTTATATCCGGTGTTTCGCTGCAGGAAATGCAAGATGGTTCTCACGCCGATGGGTTGCTGAACAGCCAAAAACTTACCGTTATTCTCAACGCCATATTTTTTATCATCGGATTTTCGGTGATCTTCATCCTTTTGGGTGCTTCTGCAACATGGATCGGGACGTTGCTGTCAACCCGGATTTCTTTTCTGACGAAAGCCGCCGGACTGGTAATCATTTTATTCGGACTGTTTAAATTAGGGCTCTTTCGTCCCCTCGTTTTCTTCAAAGAAGTCCGGTTCAATGTTGAAAGAAAAAAGGTCGGATTCATATGGGCTCTGATCATCGGCGCATCATTTGCTTTTGGCTGGACGCCGTGCATCGGTCCGATTCTGACCGGCATTCTCGTTTTTGCCGGTACCCTGGATCATGTTCATCAAGGGGTTCTTCTTCTTTCGGTGTATTCACTTGGCTTGGGAATTCCGTTTCTCTTAACATCGCTGGGTGTAAATCAATTCTTTAAATTTTTTGACCGGATAAAGCGGCACCTCGGGCTATTGGAGAAAATCGCCGGCGGCATCATGGTAATTATCGGACTTTTGATTTTTTTCAACAAGCTGATTGTCATTCCCGGCTATTTGCCGTTTCTCAATAAATTCGCATTATGAGGTCATATACGACAAAAAATGAAATTTCATAACACATCCGTTATGACGCGGGCCGTATTACCGGTTTGCCTGTTTCTTATATCTTCCGTCGCCATGAACATTTCTGCGAATGCCGGCCGGAAGATGGCCGCACCCGCACCGGATCCGACGACCCAAAGATTGTTTCGAGACATGGGGATCATTAACATCCCCCATATTGCGCCGCCTATAGATTTTCAACTGAAGGACTTGAGCGGCAACACCGTTCGTCTTTCTGATTTTAAAGGCAAAATTGTGTTTCTAAATTTCTGGACAACATGGTGTCCGGAATGTCGTTATGAAATGCCATTGATGCAAAAGTTATATACACATTTCAAAGACAGGGATTTTGCCATGGTTGCCATCAATATGAACGAGCCGGCCGCCATCGTAGAAAAGTACTTCAGAGTTCATAAATTAACCTTTATGACACTTTTGGATTCAATTAATGAGTTAGGTGGCCCGTTCGGGATACGCGGCATCCCGACAACCTTCATTATCGACAGAGACGGCGGAATCATCGGCAGAGCCTTGGGCAGTCGCCGATGGGACAGTAAAAATTCGATAACGCTGTTCGAGCATCTTATAAACAGCGTTGAAAATAATACAAACACCCGTGAAAATGAGCAGAACAAAAACATATCTTATCATTTTATTAAGCCTGATATTGGCACTGGCGATTCCATTGCTGGTGCAATTTATTCCGAATAAACCCCATATCCGCACCATTTCTCTCAAGGCTAAAAAATACGGCTACACCCCGGGTAGAATTGTTGTCGATAAGGGAGACACGGTTATTTTAAAACCGACTTCCCTCGATGTTACCCATGGATTTCTTCTGGATGGATATCCCGTCGATGCGATTTTGAAACAGCAGGGTGTAACGCTGTTAAAATACCAATGGAAAGATGATGACAACATCATCCATACGGATTGGGACAAGGTTAAAGAGATCAAATTCAAGGCGGATAAAGCCGGCAGATTCACATTCCGGTGCACGCAAACCTGCGGGAATCTGCATCCCTTCATGACCGGCGAACTAATTGTAAGGCCCAATTTCATTTATCATCTTATGGTTTCCTTATCCATATGGATCGTGCTCAGCACCTTGTTCTTGTATCGGGTCAATCCGGGGATTCGATCCGCCCGCTTTAAACGAATCAACCTGCTGGAGCGTTTGCCGGGGCTTAAATGGCTGGTTCACCGCCGCAGTTTTCAATTTTTGATTCTGTTTCCCGGTTTCATCCTCTTTTATTTGTTTATTTTAAGCAGCCTTTGGGGCAGCCCTGTGGGAAATCGAAACATTGCCATCATTTTTGTATGGATTTTGTGGTGGTTTGCGCTAAAGGCCGTTTTCGTTCCCCTGGGCGGCAGGATATGGTGCATGATGTGTCCGTTGCCCGCACCCGCGGAATGGATCAGCCGAAAACGTCTGACCGCTGTCCGATATATTCAAAAACCGTTTAAAGGGTTGCACCACCGATTCATCGGCCTTCAAAAAGACTGGCCGAAGATGATGCAAAATATGTGGCTTCAGAATTTTATTTTCCTTTTAATGATTTCATTTGGCATTATTTTGATCACCCGCCCTTTCGCCACATCCATACTGTTTTTGGCGATCCTTGCGACCACCATTGTCCTTGCCTTTATCTTTCGACGGAGAGTATTTTGCCTGTATTTATGCCCGGTGGGCGGTTTTCTGGGGAATTATGCCATGGCGTCCATGACGGAAATCCGCGCGATTGATCCTGATGTTTGCAGAAAGCATAAAGAAAAATGCTGCTATGCCGGGGCTTCGGGAGGCTGGGCCTGCCCCTGGAAGCAGTATATCGGGAATATGGATCGCAACAATCACTGCGGATTTTGCATGGAATGTTTGAAAAGCTGTCCTAAAGATAATATCGGTATTTTTTTAAGACCTTTCGGTTCGGATCACATTTTAAAGGGCTATGACGAAATGATCAATGTCATGATCATGCTGGTGGTGGCCATTGCCTTCAGCATCACCATGCTGGGTCCCTGGGGATTTATCAAATCGGCGGCCAACGTCACCGAGAGCCGGCAGATCATTCCGTTCTTAATATACATTGCGCTGATTTGGCTATCCGCCCTGGTGATCTTTCCCGGGCTGTTTTCCCTATCCACGAGATTCTCCAACCGCCTGATCGGGAAACCGGCAAGCCACCGCTTGATGACCCTTCGGCTTTCATATATACTGATCCCCGTTGGCATCTTTTCCTGGATTGCCTTCAGCCTGCCGTCGGTCATGGTGAACTATAATTATATTCTTTCGGTGCTGTCCGATCCTTTGGGGCTGGGATGGAATATCTTCGGAACCGCAAATTACCCGTTCAGCCCCTTTCATCCCGAGTGGATCCCCATGATCCAGGGAGGCCTTTTGCTGACCGGGCTGTATTTGGGCTTAAGTCGGGGATTTCATGCAATGAAGCATATCCTAAACGATCCTGTTAAACGCGTAAGAGCGATGATCTTTCCGTCTCTTTTCACACTATTTGTCATCAATATTCTGCTCAAGCTTTATGCGGGATGATACCCGCGGTAAGATGGCCGCGGCAGAGCACTTCATTTTTTAATCTCACACGCATCTCCGCATTGGGTCAACCAGGGCCGACGCTCCCACTGCAACGTCGTATGATCGATACCGAAGCGGTCATGGAGCGTTTTGCTGGCGATTCCGATGAGCGCATCGTCATCTTCGGTGTCCGGTTTGACAAGATGCGCTGTCAGGGCGGTTTCTTTGGTACTCATGGCCCAGATGTGCATATCGTGAACCCCGAAAACACCGGGAAGGCTGGAAAGATAGGCTCTTACAGCCTCCGGATCGATATTTTTCGGAACGGCGTCCATGGCCATGTTAAAGGCATCGCGAAGCAATCCCCAGGTTCCGAACAGAATAATAACGGTAATAACGAGGCTGACCGCCGGATCGATCCATGGCTTGCCGGTCAAAAGAATCGCAACACCGGCGACAACCACACCCGCCGACACGCCGGCATCTGCGGCCATATGCAAAAAAGCGCCTCGAATATTCAGATCGCTTTTGCGGCCGGATAAAAACAAAAGCGCTGTAGCGGTATTGATGACCACGCCGACCAGGGCGACATAGATGATGGTTTTACCGGCCACGGAAACAGGGGCGCTAAAACGCAAAATCGCGTCCCAGGCAATGCCGCCAAGAACAAACAGCAGAATAACGGCGTTGATCAGTGCGGCCAGAACAGAGGATTTTCGCCATCCATAGGTGCGGCGCTCCGTGGGCTTTCGCTGCACCAGATAATTGGCCCCCCAAGCCAGAAACAACCCTAAAACGTCGCTTAAGTTATGCCCGGCATCCGCCAAAAGTGCCAGCGATCCGGACATGATGCCGAAAACAGCTTCGACGACGACAAATCCTATATTGAGCGCCACGCCAAAGGCAAAGGCGCGATTGTAATTGGCGGGCCCGTGGTGATGGTGATGTTCCATAGAAATAGACTTTTTTACCGTAGATTGAAACGGCACGATTCGTGGCGCTTTTTAAGATTTTTATCACGATAGGCGGATGGTATCAAGGACCTTATGACACGTGAAAGGCATAAAATATTTATTCCTTGAGTCGGGCGATGCCCAACAGCCCGGCGTGCGCCGATGCATTCCGAGGGTCCAGCGTCAGGGTATGCTGGAACGCGTTTTTTGCCCTCCGGTACTGCTTCAGATAAAAAAAGCTCCATCCCATCCCGTTAAATACGGTCGGATAGATCGGTTTGGGATGATACCTTTTGAGTTTGGCGAATATCTCGATGGCTTTTTTATAATGCCCTGTTTTAAAATAGCTCCACCCCAGATTGTCCAGTGCATGGCTTCCCCAGGAAAAGGTCTCTTCGCTTTTCGGAAGTCGTTCCATGTTCGCCGTGTAGATACTTATAGCATCTGTGTAATGTCCTTTGAGATATGCCACGGCACCTTGGGCCACTTTGGCGCGCACATTTTTCGGGTTTAGCCGATAGGCTTTGATAAAGGCCGAATCCGCATCATCCAACCGGTTCAGATAAAGAAGGGCCACCCCTTTTCCGGTGAGAACTTGATCTTTCGGACAATCGCTTTTTCCCAACAAATCGCTGATTGTCAACATTGTGTTAAACGATTCAAGGGCCTGCTGAAGGCGGTTCAGATAAATATCGCTCCATGCTTTCATCAAACGGGCATCACAATCGTTCGGCATGAAATGAAGATAGTCTGTGAGGTGTTTATAGGCCCTTTGGTAATCCCCTTTTTTAAAATAGGCCGCTGCGAAATCCTTTGACAGGCTCTTCATGGATGGGGTTTGACGAACGATTCCAAGGATGTCTTCGGTATCCGCATAATAAGGGTCGAGTTGAATCAATTCTTGGAGGTACCTGCGGGACTCGGCGATATTTTTTAGGCTGAAGTCCGTTAAAGCCAGCCCGTACAGCAATGGCCTGCGGTCCTTTGCCGTTTTCAGCCCCTGAAGAAATGTAATGCGGGCTTCGTTATCGTCGCCTGCAAGCTTCAGGCTCCAGCCCAGCTTTATCGCCGTCGCCGCATCTTTTCCTTCGGCCCAAACCTTTCGATAATAGGTGGAAGCTATCTTGTATTTTTTCTGCAAATAGTAAACATCACCCAGGGCCGTCCAAATCGGATCGTGTCCGATGAAATCGTTTCTGTATTCGAGGGCTTTTAACAGCATCTTTTTGGAATGAGAATAACGGTGTTGCGACAGCGCGATCAGCCCCAGCCCATAATATCCATCGGACAGAATCGATAGAATATATTTTTGATCTGCCGGGTCATAATTTATCCAGTATTGACTGTTTACATGATGATTCGCCCACTGGAGCTGCTTTTGAAACCACTTTTCTGAAGCCCCCAACCGGTTGCGGCGGTAATCCAGCCAGGCAAATCCCTGAAGCGCGCCGATATCGTTGTTATCTTCTTTGTATATGCCGTCAAATACCTGGTCAGCCTTTTGCAGTTTACCTTGCTTTAGATAGATCCACCCTAAAAGAGACCGGTATTTTCTGCTCGAAGGAAATTCTCTTTCGGCAGCCGAAATATGGCGATATGCTTCATTATATTGTTCGGCCCTAAACGATTTCAGCGCCTTGTCGAATTCTCCTTCTGCATGAAAAAGTGTACACCCCTGGATAAAAATCACCGATATTATCATTGCCGTTAAAACGGCTTTTATTTTTATGCTGTCCAAAATCAGCATGATAACATCCTATTTTCCGTTTTCGATGAGTTCCATCCCATGTTGAGCACTGGTATTATTTTTACGCACCATCAATACCTCCCTAAAAACCGCGGCGGCTTTTCTTTTTTGGCCCATGCGAAAATACGTCCACCCCAGGCCGAGTTTCATGTCAATATCAGCCGGGTATCCCGAAATGACCTTTCGATACTGTTTTTCGGCTTCTCCGTACCGGCCCTGGGAAAACAGGATGAAAGCCAACCGGCTGCTTGCCAGGTAATTATTCGCATCAACTTTTAAAACTTGCCGCGCAACGGCACCCGCTTCCTTCCAGTTTTTAGATGCCATCAGCGGCAGTGTCAGGCCGAGTTTGGGCTCAATTGCTCCCGGTTCAAGGGAAACGGCCTTCCGGTAATAATCGACCGAATGGCGATAATCGCCTTTTAAATAACTCAGCCACCCGGCCCTGAGCATAGCGGTATAATTGCGATGATCGATCCTGAGTATTCCAAGGACACTGTTGAGAGCCTCCGTATAGTTTCCCCGGCTTTCATGGGTAAAAGATGATTCAAAATAATCGGGGATTTTAGCCGTTTCATCGGCCAAAACCCCGGCAGGAAGGGTCATCAGAATCAAAACCACGGTAACAAGCACCACTTTTTTATGCGTCATTTCGACCTCCATAAATGGTTTGGTTCGTTTTGAGCGTTTTGAGCTTTGAGAACGTTAAGAATAATATCTTCATTGGGTTCGTTAGGGGACTTAACCCCGTCCCCGACTTCCCTGACCATCTAAATCATCTGAACAGTTTAAACCATCCCAATGATCTAAACCATCTAAACCATCTAAACGGTCCAAACGAACTAAACCTGTTTAAGTTCACACAACTGCTCCTCGCCGCTGACCACTTTGAGAGACTGCAACCCTTCATACGGTTTAAAAAATGAAATCGCTGTGATTTTTCGATGCTTGCGGGACGCCAGCAATCCTTTGAATTCCAATTCTGTTCGAATGGAAATCCACCGGTCGGATTCTCTGAACATCGAAGATGACGAGAGTTTTGCTGCCGAAAACACCGGCTCTAAAAGGTCGAATAGAAGCCGCGAGGGCCCGAACAGCATTAATTCTCCCGGCAGTTCATCCTTCCATCGAACCTTTTCAAAAGTCATGGGAAGACGCGGCAATCCAATGAAAAGCCAGTACAAGCCGGTATTGCGTGGCCCCTCATAGTCTAAAAACAGGAGTACTTTTTTATTCACAAAAAACCGGATGCGGGCTTTTTGCTTTCGGCAAACAATATAGCGGTAGCCTTCAAAATCGATGTCGGTTTCCCATATTTCATGCCATTTTTTTGTGCCGTCGGCGATGTTAAAGCGCCATGAACGTCCCATGGGAAAGGATGCGGTATCGAAAACACTGTTTTCGGTTGTCAGCGGCACGATCCGATCGCCTTGATCCGGACAACCGTGAGTATGATAAATGTTTTCTTTGCCTTGAACGCTTAAATAGTGCATCAATTCGCATCTGACGGTGGGAGCCCCGATATCGGCACTGAGCTGTGCCTGAAAGTGAAGATGGGGTACCGGCGATCTGCCGCTGTTACCAACGTTTGCGATGATTTGCCCGCGCCGAACGACCTCTCCTTCGTTAACCTTGATCGTTCCTTTCTTCAGATGACACAACGCCGAATAATATTTTCCGTAGTGCCAGATAATAATCACATTTCCCCAGTTGTTCCGGACATTCACCTGACCGATTGGATTATCTTCGATATGCCCGACCACCGTAGCAATTTTCCCGTCTGCCGGTGCATAAACCGGTTTATTGTATGCAAAGAAATCTTCCGGGGCAGCACCGCTGTTCTGATACGCTTTGCCTTCAGTGTCTATAATTTCAAAATCCCACGCATGGGCCCAAAGGTCCTTGTGGGTATGCTCGCCGTTTATTCCTTGCGTAATGGTCCATTGTCCGCTAACCGGGAGATCGAACATCGGGTATTCACCGGTTATAAACCTGGCAACGGCATTTTTATGACGTTTCAGATTTTTTTCCGGTGTGCGCTCGGGGATTCCAATCGTCTTGAAACGGGATTCAGGACCTCTCTGTTTGAGGCCATACATGATGATGCCGGTACTGAAAACAAAAGGAAATGCAAGTCCGGGAAGACCGAAAGGATCCAGCCAAAGGGCTGAAGCGACGGCAATTACCGCGCATACCGCACTTCCGATGACAGCCAAAAAAAATGAATCCGGTCCGGGGACCGTCCAGATGCCGCCCACTGCAATGGCGGTCAGGGCAAAATTAAATCCGACATACCCTGTGGTCAGTTCCGCCATATTACCGCCGAGCAGCATGTAAACAACGTATCCGGAAACAAAGCCGGTAAATGCCAAAATAAACGCCTGGCGGGAAAAGACCAGAACGCCCACGGCAACCAGAATACCGGCCGGGGTATTGAGCAGAAAAAAAGCCGCGCCCAGGGACCGAAAAAAAAGATCGATAAACGAGGGTAAAACGCCTGAAAGATACGTGACGTCAAAGGGTTTCAGCGTATAAAGCAATCCCTGAAATTTTCTCGCCGCTGCCAGAACCACCCATGTGGTCAACACAAAGGGGATGCTCAGAACCGGAACAAAGAGGTAGTTTTCGAAAACCGATCTCAGCGAAGCCGCAACCAAGACCCCAAGGGCCGTGATGATCAACAGCAGGATGAAAAATGAAATGGTTGCGCTATATGTCATCCCGAGCGCAAGACCGGTCAGCAAACCGTTATATGCAAAATACCCCTGTCGGATCCAAGCATCACGGAAGCTGAACAAACGCGCCCAGAAGTTTGACAGTAAAAGCGCCGTCAATCCTACAGCCCCCTGGACAGGTACCGTAAACGTTGCGGCAATAAAGAATAGACCGACATACCAATGCGCCGAAAAAAAAATCTGCCCGTAGCCTGAAAGCGTTGACGTTATCAGATTCGGCGTCAGCCGCCCGGCGGTACTTTTTTCTCCTCCATTGGATGCCGTCAACGTTTGTCCGTCTTGTTGGATGATTTCACCGCGCATTCATCAACCGCTCCGGAACATGTTCGGGGTTTTTGACCCTATCAAGACTTTCCGCCTCCCGAATAACGTCCACTGACTGGTTTTCACCGACAAGTACCACCGCCGGCCGCATTCTGATAAATTGCATCCACTGGGTGACATTATAGGCGCCGACCGGGTGAATCACCAACGCATCCCCGCTGTCCATCACCGGCAAGTTGACGGCGGAACGAATTACATCGATGTTCATGCAGAGCGGTCCGCAAATCACCGTTTCTTCCATCATGCCCTGCTTTTCTTCCGCCGGCATAACGTCATGTTTGTACCACGCAGATGTAAACAACAGGTTCACGCCGGCATCCACGATCATCGTACGGGATCCGTTGGGAAGTCGCTTGTTGCCGATAACGGTGGTTAAAAGGTAACCGGCTTCGTCAATCAGCGCCCTTCCGGTTTCGAGAATGAGTATTGGAAGCTCGTCCGGCCCAAAACTGTGTTCAAGAAGTCCCGATGTAACGGCATCGGCATAATCATCAATGGTCGGATTGGCTTCTCTTCCGGGTGCATACTGAGCATGCAGTGTATTTTTGGAAGCAAATCCACCGCCCACATCAATATACTCCATGATAAATCCAAAATCTTTATTCAATGTCGCTGCAAATGCGGCCAGTTTGGATGCCTCGGTTCGGTATGCAGCCGGTTCGGTAACAAAGGTGCCGATATGGGAGTGAAGACCTTTGAGCCTTAGTTTTCCGCCGGCCTGAATCCTTCTGACCGCATTCATGGCCTCACCGTTATCGAGGTTAAATCCGAAACGATCCCAACTGGGATAAATGCCGGTGTCCATATTGATGCGAATGCCCACATCAACGGGCTTTCCGACATCTTTTGAGATCTTTTCCAAAAGATAAAGTTCGTCATAGTGATCAATATGGATCCGGGCACCCTCTTGCACGGCGGTATAAAGGGCTGCCTCCGGCTTGTAAGGCCCGTTGTAAATGATTTTCTCACCGGAAATGCCATTGTGTCTGGCCATCTGATATTCAAACTCGCTGACCACTTCGGCCCATGATCCTTCCTGGTGAAATATCCTGCAAACCGCATCGAGATAATTGGTTTTATAAGACCAGGCAAACTGAACTTTGGGATAACGCACGTTAAAAGCATTCAGGGCCCGGCGAAAGTTCATCCGTATGGTTTTTTCACTGAAAACAAAAACCGGGCTGCCGTGATCCCGGATAAGGTCTTTTACCAAAACACCATCGATCTCTTTTTTAATCCTCGATTTCAGCGCTCGACCGAATTTGTTTCCGAAACCGGCCATATGGCGGACAATGGTGGGGCGTTCATATTTTTTTTTGCCCATTCGAATTCCTCTCTATTCTTTTGTCATTTTTCCGATGAGTTCTCCCGCCATCATAATCTCCCGGTATGTTGAAATAGGATAAACATGGTCGATGGAGTTTCTTAAAAACATGGTGCCGGTTTGGCAGGGAGGCAGCTCTTTGACCGGCTCGTTCAATGCCAGCTTAACCGCCGCCCAGGGAAGATTCTGGCCGGCACCGACCGACAGATAGCACCAGGCGGGAAATCTGGGATTGATTTCGATAAGATAATAGTCTCCGGTATCCCTGGATTTGATCATTTCCAGTTCGCACGGCCCCCGCCATTTCAGTTTGGCGATAATATCGCGAACACATCTGTTCATGGCCGAATCATCAATGGTAATTCCCCCCCAGGCCTTTCCTTTTTCGGTCAGTTGTATTTTTTTGATGGGTACCGCCCCTATCAATCCCCCCCGGCCGTCGCCCAGTGCCATAACATCATACTCTTGTCCGACAACATACTCCTGCACCACCACCGGCAATCCCCATTTGGCACTGATTTTCCGAAAATAATATTCGGCGTCCATTGGAGAGTAGGCAATATACGCTTCGTAAAACTGACCCTTGACCATCACCGGAAATTTAAATTTCCGGTCCAGTTCATAAATCGACGTCATGCTGGTGATCGATTGCCCATCAGGGACCGTGATTCCCATCTCTTTAAGCCGTTCAAAATACACCTTTGACCGGACATTAAGCCCTTGGGCGGACGGCAAAAATGATCTAATTCCCAATCTTTCCAGTTCCCCGCTTATCCGAATATAGGCATCGAGTTCCGAATCCAGGGTCGGGATAATAACATCAAGCCGGATCTTTGAATGAATTTCCTTGATCCGTTCCAGAAGACGGTCGGCCCCCTGTGTAGGATACGGCATCAAAAAAACATTCTCGCAGACGCCTTGCATGTAAATGCCCGGATCAAGCGGGTCAAAGGCCAGACCCGTTATGATGCCATCGAATTCCGGGCTCTTCCGAATCGACCGAATTACCGGTACGCCCGGTCCGGGATTATCGTTGGCATTCAGCCCGCTGACCGCAATACTAAGCCCCTTTTTCTTCATGTAATCCTCAACGTTCTATCGCCCGGTTCAGGCCAGAATCATTCAAAATTCAGGAGACAATTTCCTGTTCGGAAAGAAAATGATAAAACTGTTCCAGGTCTCTAGAAAAGATATCTTCAGATACATCATATTCTTCGATCACTGCTGCAACAATTTGATCAAAAGAATATTTTTCGATTATTTTTCTTAATATAAACGCGCCGACGGAATTCAAGGTATATGTATGCCCTGATGTCGGATCAAAAAGAAATCCGTCGTCGCTTAATGCCAGATGCGACAGGTTTTGTCCGGCCATTGCAATCTCCTTCTGTATGAAAGATATTTAAAGCAAGCCTTGTGCCAAAATAAAACGACAGGCCGGTTATACCACAATTAACCGAATTTATACAAATTAATTTTCTTTTGTGCATGGCTTTTTAACTGACTTGAAAAACAGCCCGGCCGGCCGGATATTTTTTATCCGGCAAGCCATATCAATACCGTCAAAGTGGTTAATTTCTACCCAATTCCAAATTTTTCCGTATAAAATTTTACCGATTACAGGAAATTAAAAATGTTCAATACCAATAATATACATTTAATTAGACGGTTATAGCTATATGCCACAATGTGGCATAATTCTTGCTTAAATTTAAAGCAAAAGAAATTATCAAGGAGGCTACCATGGAGAAATCAATATCCCCGAAACAAGTCTTCATCGACCCGGTCTGTCTTATGAAAGTGGCGCCGGACAAAAGAGACTTCACGTTTACGTATAAGATGCGTACCTACTATTTTTGTGCAGAGGCGTGCCGGAAAGCGTTTGAATTAAATCCGGACAAGTATCTGGCGTCAAAAGCTTCAAAGCCTAAAGGATGGTGGGGACGTTATCTGGATAGACTGAATAAGGCTACCGGCGGTCAACCACCTGAATGCTGTTCCCATCATCCACCAAAAACACATTAAAAATATAGGGATTTTTGAAAAGGAGGTGAAAACGATGAGACGATTTATGTTTCCTTTTTACTCACCTTTGATGTTTCCTGCATAACTTTTGGATACTTTTTATCCATCTTGTTTGGTGCATTCTAAATCGAATCCCCCTTTCAAGCTTGAGCTTCAAAAATATCTGCTTATATTTCTATATGATGCAAATTGTTGCTGCACAGTGGCATATTGTTTGCTCTTACTGAAAGCAAATCAACGAGTGGTCTTTAGTGAGGTCCACCGTAATTTAAAAAAACAAATAAAAAAGGAGACATTATCATGAAAAGATTAACCGGGATCGTGGGTATAACATTACTCAGCGCGCTTCTCTTTGTGCCGGCAGCTGTCTGGGCTCATGGCTGGGGATATGGCGGCGGTCATATGATGGGTAACTGGGGCGCAGGCCCCGGCTATTATGGCCGGTATAATAACGGCTATACCACGATGAGCAGCAAACAGCAGGAGCAATTGGCTGACTTGAATCAAAAATTTTTCAATGAAACCCGACCGCTTCGCGAAAAGTTATGGTCAAAATCCACCGAACTCAACGCACTTTTGTCCGAGACAAACCTTGACACCGGCAAAATTGACAAAGTCCAAAAGGAGATTTCCGATCTTCGGGCAAAACTCGATGAAAAGGCCGTCAATCATCAAATTGAAGTCCGCAAAATTGCACCGGAT
>CAZQAF010000052.1:0-2734 GCA_964591175.1 uncultured Desulfobacteraceae bacterium
GAGAGAGGAAGGCAATGAAAATCCTAATCATTCTTGGACATCCTGATGCAAAGAGCCTGAATCATGCGATCGCACATGCGGTGAGGGACGATCTGCTAAGCATTGGTTATGAAGTCACATTCCACGACCTATACGAAGAGGGCTTCCCCCCGCTGCTCCCTGCTGAAGAAATTCCGGAATTTGGTGAGATCGAAGATATAGTTGGGACTCATTGCCATGAAATTTCCTCAGCGGATGGAATCGTCATCGTGCACCCGAACTGGTGGGGTCAGCCACCCGCAATGCTAAAAGGCTGGGTTGATAGAGTCTTTCGGCCAGGAATTGCATACAGATTCGTGGAGGGCGATGAAGGTGAAGGCATTCCGATTGGGTTGCTAAATGCAGACGCTGCTGTAGTCATCAATACATCGAATACGCCCGATGCAAGAGAGCATACTGCGTTCGGCGATCCTCTGGACGCAATATGGAGGCGATGTATTTTCGATCTCTGCGGCGTTCCAAATTTCCATAGGCGGATGTTTTCAGTGGTCGTCACCAGCACAATGAAACAGCGCCTCAGCTGGATTGAAGAAGCAAAAATGCTATGCAGGACTGCATTTGGATATACTGCACACAACAGCCCCTTGCACTCGGACAGGGACTCCGCTGCGCTCCGTCCCTGCCGGTGAAGGAAGCGTTATACCGCACCCCAGTCACTGAAAAGGAGTTGGACATAGAATGGAAAACATGCTGATCCACGCTGTAACCGTATTTATGGGGTTTTTCGCCATAATGAATCCCATCGCAAATGTCCCGATTTTCCTTGGTCTAACAAGTGGCGACGATAAACAGACAACCGCGACCGTGGCATTAAGATCGTTAACGCTGGCATTTATAATCGTTACATTATTTTCGGTGGCTGGAAAGGTGATCTTTGAGCTATTTGGCCTCACGCTGCCAGCATTTCAAATTACCGGGGGGCTGATAGTCTTTCTCATCGGTTTTCATATGCTGCAAGGTGGTCACTCGAGTGTTCAACACCCAAGTGAAGAGGACAAGCAGAAATCCCGTGAAGCGGCGCTCAGTGTCGCGGTATCTCCATTAGCAATGCCAATACTCGCTGGGCCGGGGACTATCGCCACTGCGATGAATTTCTCTGCAGGTGGTGGCTTTATGGAAATGGTCGTGACTATCATTATGTTCGCTGTTCTTTGTGCCGTCACATATATACTTTTTATTTTTGGAGAGAAATTTGTTACATACATCGGAGCCAGTGCATTGGGAGTAGTTACGCGTATGATGGGCTTAATCCTCGCCGTAATCGGGACACAGATGGTGATAGAAGGGCTGCATGGGGCTTTTAAACTTGCGGGGTAATTCACGACATTAACCAACGGCTGGGAGTTACCTTTCTCCGCGGCATAACCTGGGCATTAAGGACGACGGCAAAAACCAGCCGCGCCTTATGCCCGCCGCTATGAGTTTCGAATGGTACGTGGTAGATAATGAAAAATGAAATTACAATTACAGAAGAGCTTATCGCACCATGCGGAATGAATTGTGCCATTTGCAGTAGGTATCTCTCCTATTTTAACAATCTAAATAAAAGTCAATGTGCTGGCTGTCGACCGAGTAATAAAAAGTGCTCGTATCTCTTTGATAAATGCACAGGAATTAATAGTGCTCTCGAAGGAAATGCTACCGCCAAATTTTGTTTTGAGTGTGATCAGTACCCTTGCAAAGAAATTAACCGAATGGATAAAAGATACAGAAATAATTATAAAATGAGTGTGAAGGAAAACTTAGAACACATCAAAGAAAATGGAACAGCTGAGATTGTAAAAAATCAATACAAAAAATACCATTGTCCAAAGTGTGGCGGACTAATTTCAATCCACAATAGAAAGTGTTTTAAGTGTGATGAAATAACTCGATTGATAGAAAAATTAACAGAAAAAACTTGAGATCAACACATAACAACCGTATTAACAACGGCCTGGCAAAAGCCGGGTCGCTTCGCTCTCCAGCTTTCGCCAGCCGGTTATGCGGAGCGTTATGCTAGTGAAAATTCACTCAGAGATAAGTAAAAAGAAAAAACAATATGTATCGTTTAAATAGAATTTTTTTTATTTTAATGGGAGTTATATTGGTCTTGATAGGCATTTCGATTATCATTAATCCTAAGTTCTATCATTCAGGATATAGATATTATTTTGATTTTACGGAAATAAAATGGCCCTCTAGTATTTTTCTTATATTATTAGGGGGCTTGTTTTTTGGATCTTCTTTCCGCAAAAAAGTGATTAATTCCTATAATGACATTAAAGAACAAGAAAGTGTGCTGATGTGCCCGATTTGCGTGAGGCCCTATCAGAAGAAGGATGTCCACGAATTAAAATGCCCAAGTTGTAGTGAAAATTTGGAAAAATTAAAAGGTTTCTATGAAAGACACCCTGAATTAAAAAAAGCATAAGTTATGACGAATGGTGTGCCCGGTCCAAAAAAAACAGGATCAAAATCAGATGAGAATAGGGATAATCAAAAAACTGAAATCGCCCAGAAAGAATCTCCTGATTTGCTCGCGACCAAGCGAAAGGAGCGAACCGAAACCTAACCTTGCTCTTACAGCGGGGCGCAAAAAACTGCGCCCGCTGAAGAGCCCGCTGGGTGAATGAAATATATTAAAATGTCGCTGCGCCAATTCTGATGAGGTGACTATTGTGTTTTTCAAGTCAAAAAACTTTTCTTTATCAAT
>CAZQAF010000052.1:2834-24451 GCA_964591175.1 uncultured Desulfobacteraceae bacterium
ATTCTGATGAGGTGACTATTGTGTTTTTCAAGTCAAAAAACTTTTCTTTATCAATGTTGTTAATTCTTTTTTTTATTTCTTCAACGCTTGCATTTTCCCATGATGATGTATCTCTGATCGATGTAACGCCGGCCATAAGAGATTATGCAATAAATACTGTTAAACCTGTTCTTGATTCGTATGATAGAAAAGATAAATTATCATTACTTCTTAAAGTTGATGATATTTTGATCAATCCTGAAATCGGTATCCATACAAATGAAATTAAGCCCAGCAATTACATTATCTATGATAAATTGGAGAAACTAAAACTTGGGTTTTTAATTTCATTTAAGCTTTCACCCGAACAGAAAAAAAACTTAAAATCATGGCATTCAAAATTCATGCTTAGCGACCCTGCAGATGTGTTTTTTGCGCCATCTGCTGATGAAATTATTAAAACAAAAGCTGCTTTTGGCTGTTCCCATTATGCCCGTTCATTTATCGCCGTTGTGAAAGCACTCGGTTTGATGGATAAACCTGAAGACCTTCGGTACGTTATTTCAAGTAAGGCGGATGACTATAATAAAGCTCTTGAAAGAAATGATAGCGAAATGACTATAAATGGCCACCAATTTGTAATAGCTAAAATTGATTCCAAGTGGATAGCGATCAATACTTCAAAGAGTGAATGGGCTGCAATGCCGGAGGGATTCTCGCCTAACTCTATTGGCCCTCCTAAAAATTTTCCGATTCGGTTTCCATCATATCCTGATGTTACATTTTTGTTTAGAAAGATAGGTAAAAATTATGACGACGATTGCAATGATAATTCATTGGCAGCGTTAATGAATATTTATCGTTCCGGCGATTCCCAAGGCTCTAGTTTTAAATGGGAAAGATTTGAAGTTTTTGATAGCTATAGGGGTCTGACCAAGGTAAGTTATTAGAAAGATAAAACATTTCAGGTTATTCGGCACGAATTTTGGGCTTAGCCCTATCTTTTTGTCACAAAAAATAGCTGTTTGAGGAGAATCTTTTCAATTGCCGCGCGCAAGACGACACTATATTCCAGGCTATATTCGGCATATTACCCATCGCTGCCATAAAAAAGAGTTTCTTTTGAAATTTGCAAAGGACCGCCGGCGTTGGATGTATTGGCTTTTCGAGGCAAAGAAAAGGTTTGGATTAACTATCTTAGGTTATATGATTACCTCAAACCACATCCATCTGCTTGTTATCGATGACGGTCCAAATGATGTCATTTCCAAGTCAATGCAACTAATAGCCGGGCCCACAGGCCAAGAATACAATCAGCGAAAGCGGCGTAAAGGCGCATTTTGGGAAGACCGATACCATGCAACGGCTATAGAGAGTGACGATCACCTATTTCGCTGTATGGTTTACATTATTATTGCAGAGTAGATCAGTTGAGGATTTTAAAGATACATACAATGGATGGATTGAGGAAAGTCTCAGAATTGATCGACATGTACGAGACAGCAAGTGGACCCAGAGTGTTGCTGTAGGCAGCAAAGAATTTGTTGAAATGACAAAAGACAGACTTGGCTATCGTACAGAAATGCAAAAAAGGCAAACCCTATGTAATGGATTTGCCTTTTTTTAAAACGATACAGGCCCGACACTTTAAGCTTATTCTATGTTGGCGCCGACAACAGCGGCCATCTGCATCATGTTGATCGTCTGGCCTTCTTTCAGATTTGTAAGATCAGTAACCTTGCCTGATTTGCTTTTGGATCTTGTGTGTTTGAAGATCGGGAGCAAACTCGCATCAGCCACAATGAACTTGCCTGCGTTCTCAGGCTTTCCATTTTCAGTCTTTGTCTGAAGTTTATTCGCTTTAACATAGTCCCATAGTTTTTTGGTGATCTCTGTCCTGGAAAGTTCTGTTGCTCCCAGAAACTCTGCCAGCTCATTTTTCAGCTTTACCGGTTTCATCAATCCTTTTGCTTCTGCCATTTTTAACTCCTTTATTTTTTTGCGGTTACATTTATAATGTTGTTGTAGGTCCCGAAGCAATTGAGGGACAGATGCTCATTTTGGGGATCTTCTATCCATTGCCCGTCAACTATAAACTTGTATTCGTGTTCTCCGGGAGGAATTATCACGTTCCTGACCCACGCCCCTTTTTCATCGCTTTTCATAGGGTGGCTTTTCGGATTCCATTTGTTAAAATCCCCTATCAAAAAGACTTCCTTGGCATCGGCGTTTTCAAGTGAAAATGTCACCTTCCGCCATTTAATTTCCTGTCTTGTTTTGATTTTTACCATCTAATACCTCCTTAAATAACACTAATTGATTCAAAAACATAAAATATCCTGTGCTGCTTATCTATTAAATCAGCAAATCACTTTATGCTCTTTCACAAATTGGAAATAATCTTTGATTAATGAAACACTTTATTTTTTTCAGAAATTTTTAACCCTAACGCCAAAAGGATTTTTCGTTTTGTAGCCATTCTGCTTGGTTTCCCCTGCTCTATACGTGTTAGGGTGATTGATGATATATTTGCCTTTCTAGCAAGTTCGGTCTTGCTGATCATGAAAGACTCTCTGATTTCTTTTAAGGAGTTTGTGCTCATTAAGGAGTTTGTGATCATTTTTTTCACCTTTAACATGTTTCGTATTAAGTTCTTACTCGAATCGAGCCAAAATTCGATTTGAGTAATTTAAGATTTGCTTTCATCACCTGTTGATGATGATTTTAATTCCAAAAATACCTTCTGATTTTGTCCATCTATTGACAGCGTACTGTCATCCAATTATAGATTCTGCAGGCATCAACCTGATCAGATTGAAAATTACAGCCAATAAAAGGCATAAAAGGATCTCCGATCGGTCTTTGTTGAGTTTAAGATCTGATGCGATTTGTGTGAAGGTATAAATTCAAACCAAACAAAAGGTCATCCCATCAATATTAGACGGGATGCTTTTTTTACTCAGAACATCAGGTTACATCACGGTGACATTTGCAGCGGTAGGACCTTTTTGTCCTTGCTCTATATCAAAGGAAACTCGGTCGCCTTCGTTGAGGGATTTAAAACCGTCTGCATTGATTGCAGAATGATGAACAAACACATCCGCTCCGTCTTCCTGCTCAATGAATCCGAACCCTTTATGGTCATTAAACCACTTAACAGTTCCATTGGTCATGATAACATCCTCCTTTCTTAAAAATTTTCAACGTCACAAACTGGAGGGTGCCACTTTGACAAATGGATTGTCCTTCAGAGAGAACCCGTCCCGCAGATTAAGCTGGATTTAATTGATTAAATATATAATACTCATTATTTAGCAAGAAAGCAAGCTAAACATTTGTTTTTTTTAAAAATATTGTTTCATATGCATTTAAACGTGCAAATCCGAAACGTTAAACGAACAATGCCAGAGACGGATCTGTAGGCAAGGGTTGTGGTTTTAGGATACTTGCATGATTCTTGAATGGTGACGGCCATGAAAAACTGCCATGCATCTTAAAAAGTCAGACCTTGAGAAATTTTACAGAAAATTGTTAAGCGCTTCCTGGGAAGTTTTTTCGTGGAAGTGGGACCACCGCTTTGAAGCCTTCCTGACCGAATTTTCTGCAGATAATGGAGACGAATTTCGCGCGATATTAGAACGTGATTTCATCAATGTATGGGATAGCTCAAACATCCGTGAAGCGCTTGATATTGTACAGATGTGCAACAATAATTTTGGCGGCCTTCGGCCGGGCCAGTTGCTTTTTACCACAGATCCGAGCCAAGATGTTTTTGTTTGCGGCGCCTGGTGGCCGTGGGGCGATGGAGAAACTATCTCTCTTCGCATCGCATCGCCCGCCAAGAAATTACAGCATGAAAAAAGATCGGACTCTTCAAACGGCTCAAAAATTTATTCGAACTATGACTAGAAAGACAACTGCCGAAGAATCCCGTAACGCCTCTTCTGCCGGGTTGCACTTAAGGACTTTTTTCTCCAACTCCTTGCCCCTTTGCTCCAGTTCTTTATAGGTAGGTTTTTCAGCCATTTCTAATATCTTTATTGTCTAAAAATACTTTGGTAAGGGGCACACATATTTGCATAATATTAAATTACATCGAGTTCAAGAACCGTGATACTATTGTAACGAAAAATTGTCGAAACCACAAAATATTGATTTTTTAGAATGGGTGAAAAGGGCGACACGCTAACAGATATTTTGCCACGACATGAAATCCATTAAAACCAGTAGATCAAACTCGAACTGTAAATCAAGTCGAGACCTTTTTTAAGATATCCATTTGTTCCCTCAGGTTTTGCATTTGTTGTGATAATTGAGATAACCACACGAATTTCAGACTTGTCAAAACCTGTCTTTTCTTGCCATCACCACACAAATAAGTCATACTGAGATATCAAATGGATTCAATACCGTTTTGACATTGTTTCAAACGGGTGATTACTCCCAAGATATACGGACACTGATTTTGTGTCGTACAGTGGTAAGAGATCTGTATATTTCACACGCTCCTGATATTAGGTATGATTCATATTTTAAGAGGAGGTGGTACCATGACGAAGGTTTTGAGAACTCCTGAGGAACGATTTTTAAATCTCCCCGATTTTCCTTTTGATCCTGTTTACATAGACGATTTGAAAGGATTTGGAGGCTTGCGATTGCATTACGTGGACGAAGGCTCTAAAAAAGCTGACCACACATTTTTGTGCCTACACGGCGAACCGACGTGGGGTTACCTTTTTCGCAAGATGATCCCGGTTTTCACGAAAGCGGGGTATCGAGTGGTAGCTCCGGACTATTTTGGTTTCGGCCGTTCGGATAAGCCGGTGGAGGAAAAAGTTTATACTTTCGACTTTCATCGCAACATGATCATTTCGTTTATTGAGCATTTGGGACTCAAAAATATCACGCTTGTATGTCAGGATTGGGGTGGAATTCTCGGGCTCACCCTGCCAATGGACATGACAGATATATTTTCCCGTCTGCTCATTATGAATACGACGCTCGGCACCGGAGATGTTCAACTTTCCAAAGGGTTTCTCGATTGGCGTGCCTGGGTCAGAAAAAACCCTGATATGTCTGCCGGCAGGCTGCTAAAGTTAACGTGTCCGCATCTGTCGGAGGCGGAATGTGCCGCTTACGACGCGCCATTCCCCGACATCCACTATAAAGCCGGCGTGCGTCGATTCCCTGATATGGTTCCTGATCGGCAGGATGCACCCGGGGCGGAATTGTCACGAAGCGCACGTGAGTGGCTTCGCAACAAGTGGGAAGGATCGGTGTTTATGGCTATCGGGATGAAGGACCCGGTGCTCGGACCACCGGTGATGCAGGTGCTTCGCAATGATATACGGAACTGCCCTGCCCCCTATGAACATCCCAACGCCGGGCATTTTGTACAGGAATGGGGCGAAAAAATCGCCAGAGAAGCGATAGCAGCCTTTGGCGGATAAAAGGATTCTCTTAATCATTGTTGCGATATCGGCAATCGAAATAAATTGGTTCCAGCTTGTTGACAAGTTATCTGTACTATTGGATTGAAAAGATGTTCGGAAATTAATAAGCATATGGATTTATCTGTTTTCATACCTTTTAAACGAAACCGGAAAAAACACTGGAATCGTGTTTATGAAAAAAATTTACCCAATGAGGTTGGGTGGTATCAAGATTATCCTAAAATGTCGATGAAACTCATTGCTGCTACCGGAGTTGGTGCTGCTGCCAGCATTATCGATATTGGTGGGGGCGCATCCAAACTGCCCGGGATATTACTTGATCAGGGCTATAAAAGATTAACAGTTTTAGACATTTCCGGCAAATCAATTGAAAGATCAAAGATACAACTTTCTGAGGATTCAAACAGAATCACCTGGATCGAGGCTGATGTTACAAAATACGACTTTAAGGAGAAATATGACGTCTGGCATGATCGTGCCGTATTTCATTTCCTTACAGCAGTTGAGGATAGAAAGGGATATATTAATTCACTGAATCAAGCTCTAAAGCTAAATGGTCATCTAATCATTGGAACCTTTGGTCCGGATGCCCCGCCAAAATGTAGCGGGCTTTCCGTTGTAAGGTATGAACCAGAGACTTTGCATAATGAACTGGGAAATAATTTCAATTTAGCGGAAACTTTCTTTGAAGATCATGTGACACCTTCAGGTGTAAGACAGAAATTTATCTTTTGCCGATTCATAAAGCGAACGTAAAGCAAAATAATTCTATGATTCTCTCATTTTCATCTCGACAACAAAAAGGAGGCTACAAAATGAAAATGTTAATGAATGTTAGATTCCCGCACGAGCCTTTCAACACCTTCGTAAGAGAGGGTAAAGTGGGTGGGCTCATTCGTAGGATCTTAAATGACTTGAAGCCGGAATCATTTTATTTCGTGGAACAGAGCGGCGCTCGAGCAGCAGTGGCCATCATAGATGTGGTTGATTCATCAAGGGTTCCATCTTTTGCCGAACCCTTTTTCTTAAAGTTTAACGCGGATTGTGAGTTCAGGATAGCAATGTCTCCAGAGGATTTAGCGAACGCAGGTCTTGATGAACTGGGAAAGATATGGAGCTGATTATCATAATCGCTATCAAATTGTAATGAAACTCCCCGCAGCCCCGTGAACGAAATTTCCGCTGCGCTCCAACAAGCCGGCTGCGGGGTATCAAAGTGGAATTGCGCCGTAGCCCTTACCCGCCATCGCTCTATCGAGCTTCGGCGCGGATCGCCTTGCCTTTCATACCTGTTGCAAGCAGCAGGGTATTCAGGGAAGGTAAATAAGGAGTGCACCATCTTGCGAATAAAGATAGATCGATTTCTTGCGTCAGAGATGTTCATTTCTTTCTTTTATCGATTAATTTTATTTTATTCGTGGACATTTCGTTTAAAGATTGAAAATGATAAAGACTGGATGGATTATAGAAGAAATGGCGGTGTCGTTTTGCTTTGCACTTGGCATCAACAATTTTTTTCTGGTATTCGACCTTTTAAAAAATATAAAACCTTCAACCCAAGTATCATGATTAGTCAGAGCAAAGACGGTGAAATAGTAGCCAAGATGGCTTTGCGTAATGGCTGGAATGCAGTTCGGGGTTCTTCTTCAAAAGGTGGGATGAAAGCTTTAAAGAAAATGATTACTCATTTAAAGGAGAATAAACTTGCAGCCCATATCGTAGATGGCCCCAATGGGCCTTCAGGTATTGTTAAACCTGGCATAATCCATTTAGCACATGCCACCAATGCCGTCATCGTTCCTTTTTCTGTTTCTGCAGATAAAGCGTGGTATTTCAACAGTTGGGATAAATTTCTTCTGCCAAAACCGTTTAGCAAGGTGATTCTTCGTTTTGGGGATATGATCAAATTTGATAGAGTAAAAGACAGAGAAATCTTTGAAAAGCAAAGAATGAGACTTGAAGAAATTATGCTTCCATCGCTAAAAGTTTAAGGGTCACTATCAGAAAAGTGAAGGATCTCCTTTTATGCGCTTCATTCGAAGCCCATTCAGCCTGCATAAAAAAAATCAAGAAAAATACGGTAAATACCCTCAACCTCCATTGGGAGATGTTATCGGGACTTACTTTGATGGAAATACGGCAAACGAAGAAACGAATATTAATTTTATTTTAGACTGTATGTGGGACCTTGAAAAAGCTATGACAGGTCTGGTTTACGATTTTCTCATCCACGCTCATTGGAAACCCAAACACATACGAACAAGCCGTAAGGTACGATTCCTAAAATTGCCGGGTTTTCACAATCCTGTTTGATCCTTTGGCTTGTTTTTGATACATTAATAGTGCATTCAATCGGCATTCCGATGCAATCCGACCGGATGCCCAACAGCCGCTGAATCGGAGACAGAACGCGTGCATGTGCGTAGCGAAAATTTCATGCCTTTTATTTCCTGGCTGCGCGGATACAAACTGCGTTTCCTGAAGCCAGATTTGCTGGCCGGCCTGACCGTAGCGGTGATGACCATCCCCCAATCCATGGCGTATGCCCTGATTGCCGGCCTGCCGGTACAATATGGCCTATATGCTTCTATCGTACCGACGATCGTCGGCTGTTTGTGGGGCAGCTCTGCGCATCTGATCTCCGGCCCTACCACCACTGTATCGCTTGTAGTATTCAGCGTGTTAAAATCCGTGGCCGAACCGAACAGTATCAGTTATATTCAACTGGCTTTGTTCCTGTCGTTGCTGGTCGGCCTGGTCAAGATACTAATGGGATTCGCACGTCTGGGAACGTTGTTGAATTTTGTTTCCCATGCCGTATTGACCGGCTACATGGCCGGCGCTGCCGTATTGATCGCCTGCAACCAGCTTTCAGGTCTGCTTGGGTTTCCTCAAGGTCATCACAGCGCTATGTTCTATCAGAATATCTGGGATATCATCAGCCGCATACATCAGACCAACTGGATCACACTGATGCTCGGCTTACTGACCATGGGCGTAATCATCGGCCTCCACAAACTGAAGCCCGCCTTACCGGGTCCCCTGATTGCCCTGGCGCTCGCGGGGGTGATTGTCTCCCTGTTCCATCTGGAACATCATGGCGTGGCGGTGGTCGGAGACTTGCCGCGCGGTTTGCCGCCGCTGCACCTGCCGGGTACGGCAGAGATCAAGCAGACCTTCCGCCTGGCACCCGGAGCCTTTGCCATCGCGATCCTCGGTCTGGTGGAGGCCGTCTCCATCGCCAAATCCATCGCCGCACAGAGCCGACAGCGCCTGAATATCAACCGGGAATTCGTCGGTCAGGGACTGGCCAACGTTTCCGCCTGCCTGTTCAGCGGCTATCCCGGCAGCGGTTCGTTCGTTCGCTCGGCGCTTAATTTCAGCGCGGGCGGTAAAACACCGCTTAGCGGAATCATTTCCGGTGTGGCGGTTGCGGCGATGGTTCTTCTGGCGGCCCCCCTGGCGGGCAAGCTCCCCATGTCGGCCCTGGCCGGGGTATTGATGGTCGTTTCATATGGGATGATTCGCAAGCGTGATATTGTCCTTACCATTAAAGCCACTCGGGGCGATGCCGCCGTGCTGACGGTGACTTTTCTGTCGACCTTGCTGCTGAACATCGAATTTGCCATATATGTCGGCGTGCTGCTGTCCATCGGTCTGCACCTGGCCGCCGTTTCCCACCCGCGCATCCATTCCATGGCGCCCGATCTGAATACCGGGAAAATGGTCGGATCGAAGGGTGGCGAAACGTGCTGCCAAATGGAAATCGTCTTCATCGAGGGATCCATTTTCTTCGGATCGGCTGATTTCGTGATGGGTGACCTGCAACGACGCCTCCGCAACCATCCGGGAATGGCAAATCTTCTGATCCGCATGCACAAGGTCAATACGATGGATGCCAGCGGCGTGAACATCCTGGAGATTTTGCTGGAAGAACTTCGACAGCGTGGCGGAAGGCTTTTTCTGGCCGGTATCAATCACCGCGTTTTCACGGTACTGAAAAATTCCGGACTCCTGAATGAGGTCGGTATGACACACATTCACACCAGCACGGGAGCGGCCATACGCAAAGCCATGCGCGATTATTTCTACCCCGACATATGCGCCGCCTGCCCCGTAACCGTGTTTCGGGAATGCCCGGAACTTAAACGCGGCAACTGGGAGATCTTCGGCCAAGGCGTTCAGCCGCCCGGGCGCTCTCTGGGAGAACAACCCGGCCCGAAGACGACCGATATTTCGGAAAATACCGCGCCCACAGCGGGCACGCGAAATGAAAAAGGAGAACATGGCACATGACCAGGCTGCTCGTCTATACTGATGGAAAACCGCGCGCCCTCCGCGCCCTGCACTTCGCCGCGAAACTCAAAAAGCGGTTGAACGCTGAACTGAGCGTCATTACCGTACGCTCCGGCACCCATGCCGCAGAAGAACCGCCGTCCGTCGGCGTCAACCTGACCGCCGATCAACGTACCAAACTGCCGAAAGGGTTGCAGATTTTGCTCCATGCGGCGTCAGCGTTGGTCGATGAGGCCGTGCTGGCACCCATCGATACGATCAAAATCCGCGATATCCCCCAGGGGTATATGTTTTTTTGCGACGGTGCGGTTGATGAACGCATTGCCTTTTATGAATGCTTCGGCCATTTCGTCGAGGCGATCAACAAGGAAGTGGATGAACACGGCCATAACCTGCTGATCATCGCGCCACTTCGCCGCGGCAGATTAGGGCACCTGGTGGCCGGCAACAGCACACGCGAGCTGGCGCTGGGGTTGAACACATCGCTTCTGGTGGTACGCGGTGGCGGACCGGATAGCCGTTTCCTCATCTGCGCGGACGGTTCGTCGTCCTCCCACCGAATTTTTCCGATGCTGAAGCAATTGCTCCCGGCCATCCGGCAGCCTGTCGACATTCTATATGCACGCCTGCCGGATGCCGAACCTCAAATTGTCGCAGCGGCCGAAGCATGCCTGCAGGAGGCCGGGCAGTGGTTGTCAGGATGCCAAAAAATCGGCGCGGTCAATGTGCGCGAGAGCCGCAGCCGAGAGGATACGATTCTCGAAGCCGCCGGTGAAGCCTCCATCATCATGATGGGCGGCAGCCTGCGCCATGATGTCTACCGCCGCATGCTGGGCAGCCTGCCGATGCGGATTCTCGAGCGCACCCCATCCAGTGTCCTGATCGTCAAACGGCTTCCCGAAGGCGATCCCGCCTTCATGAAAGCGCCGTTTACCTGCGTGTGATTTTACATGTGAATGGAATTGGGCCACGGTAACAATTTGATATATTGAACAATACATTTTTGTTTTCAATTTGAGCAAAAGAATTGGATTAAAAGGCCCTTCAAGGTGAAACGAGCGAAGTGTTGCCAGGGATAGTGCTGAAATCCTGCATAAAGAAGTTGGTGATAGCGGCAATTAAGGACAAATCCTTTTCGGAAATTTGCCTGTTTTGCAATTTTGAAAGAAATAGGATATACATACAGAGAATTGAGGTGCTGCCATGATCATTTACGAAGTCAATCATGATGTCGACAAGGAAATAGAAAAAGAATACACTGTGTGGCTGGCATCGCATATTCAGGAGATGATGGGCTTTGAAGGCTTTGAAAGCATCGATTGGTATAAGCTGGCGAACGAGGATGGCCAACAAATGGTGTGCTGGTCCATCCATTACCACGTTCGATCCATGTCCGATCTGCAATCTTATTTGGACACACACGCCGAAAGGATGCGGGCCGACGGCGCCAATCGTTTCGGCGGACGCTACCGGGCCAATCGGAGAATTTTGAGCCTGCTCCGGCACATCGACTAGGCCTGGAAACCCGGCGGCTAACCATGCACCAGACCCTTCTTGCATTGTGCTCTTTCGTCTCTACACGATATGCATATCGTGCCGGTGATTCAATTGAAATTGTCAATAAGATAATTTTACTGCATTCGAATTGCAGTAAACGCAGGTTTGCGGCTGATAATTTCGAACTAAAAAATTCTGGCATTTGTTGCCATAAGTGATATCTAAGAGCGCAGGATACGGGAATTTCCTTATTCGACACGGGGAAAACAATTTAAACAAAAGAGTTATTAAAACATTTGAAAGGGAATAGCCATGTCTGTTATCACCATATCTCGCCAATTTGGTGCCGGAGGCAAAACATTCGGTAGACGCATTGCCGATACCTTGGGGTATTATTATGCGGATGAAGACATTATCGAAAGGGCTGTGGTAGAGATTTACGTCTCTTCCGATGGGAAAAAAATCTTTGAATCGGAACCGGTCGACAAATTCAAAAAATTTATCTCCAAATTGAATCCCTTTGGAACGAGCTTAATGGAACTTCCTTTAAACGATAAAGAAAGATATATTGACGGATTTAAATATTTTGAATTGCTCAGCCTAATCATACCCAAAATTGCCAAAGACGGAAATGCCGTTATCGTTGGCAGAGGGGGGCAGTATATTTTACATAATTTTGAAAACACCTACCACATACTGCTTATCGCGAAAAAAGAAGATCGGATAAAATTCATTGAGGAACATTACCGCGCTTCAAGTACACGCGCCGCACAGATGATAAAAAGAATGGATAAGAGGCGAGCCAACCTTTTTAGCTACTTCCGCAGAAAAGACTATGATGATCAAACGCTGTATGACCTCGTCATAAACATGAGCTTGTTGAGCATGGATAAAGCGCAAGAACTTGCAATCAAGCTGATAAACGGCTAACCGGAAAGATTTGATGCGGACATGATTAGCTCAACCGCTCTTTCGATGGAAATTCGGCTCATGTTCACCGTCAAGTGAAACCAATGCGCGTCGTCAAATCTCATCCCGCAAATTGATCTGCGGAACCATTTCCGCGTTTCGTCTCCTTTTTTAACAAACTCCTGGACGCGATCCGGGCTTATTTTATAGTTTTCCATTGCATAGTTCTTTTTCCAATCCATTGGGGCTACCAATCGAATATGACAACAATTTTTCATGTCATTTAGGAAAAAGTATGCTGCTCGTCCAATAATGACAACATTATCTTCTCGGGCTGTTCCCAAGAGAAGAGATTCCAGGCTCTTCTTATATTCTTCCTCACCGACTGCGCTTTTATCATATCCCTCGTATCTTCTTCTCTCTTCAAAAGATACCAATGTTCCTTTCGAAACATTCAGATCTTTGGCAATATCTTGAAAAAGAGATTTGTCAATGTACCGGTAGTCAAGCCGCCTTGCAAGTAACCGTCCCAGTTCCCTGCCGCCTGTCGCCATTTCTCTGCTGATCGTTATTACAGCCATCTATCTTCTCCTCTATCATTAAAAAAAGCGCTACGAACCGCTGTCCTCGCTTTTGCGGTTTAGTAGAGGGCTTCGTCGGATGTCTTCCCTCTGAAGATATAATAGCAGTATGCCACATAACCGAGAATCAAGGGGAGCAATACGACGGTTCCGACCAGCAGCAGCGACTGGGATTCCGGCGCGGCCGCGGCCTGACGAAAAGATACGGCGAAGGGGACCAGCCAGGGAAATAAACTGATTCCCAATCCCAGGTAACCGGCCAGAAATATGCCGATGCTCAGGAAAAAGGGGGAATATTCGTGTCCCTTGTGAAGGTTTCGCCAGTTCATCACAAACATCACCAGGGTGGCCAGGGGTATCGGCAGCAGATAAAAAATATTCGGGATGCTGAACCACAGGGTTTTGACATCTGCGTTCATCACGGGCATGCTGATGCTGACGATCCCGATGAATATGGCCACATAGCCCAGCACATATTGGGCGCATTTTCGGGCCCAGTCCTGGGTGATGCCGTCCGTCTTCATGATCAGCCAGGTGGCGCCCAACAGCGCATAGCCGAACACCAGCGCCATACCCACCATCACACTGTAAGCATCGAGCCAGTCAAAGGCGCCGCCGGCAAAACTGCGTCCCTGAACCTTTATCCCCTGGACAAATGCCCCCAGGACCATTCCCTGCATGAACGTTGCCACAAGGGATCCGAAATGGAAAGAATAATCCCAGAACCTTCGAGATCTGCCGGTGGCCTTGAACCGGAACTCGAACGCCACGCCTCTGAAAATCAACCCGAGCAGCATTAGTATAACCGGCATATAGAGCGCCGGCATTACTATGGCGTATGCCAAAGGAAAAGCGGCAAACAGCCCGCCGCCGCCCAGGACCAGCCATGTTTCATTGCCGTCCCAGAAAGGGGCAACGGAGTTCATTATGCGATCCCGGCAACTGTTCGAGGGCGCAAAAGGAAACAAAATACCCACTCCCAAATCAAATCCGTCCAGGAGGACATACAAAAAAATGGCCGTAGCGATGAGACCGTACCATATCAGCGGCAAATCCAGGAACCCACCCAAATTAAACATGCTTTCCTCCTTTTTCGGACGCCGAATCCGTAAAAAGCGGCGGTTCTTTCATGCCGTGTGCGCCGTATGCTTTCTCCGAATCGCCCGGTCCCTTTCCGATCAGCCGGATGATGTAATAACTGCCCGCACCAAAGATAAAAACATACGTGAAGATGAACGCTAATAGAGACATTGTCAATTGGGATCCGATAACCGGCGATGCGGCTTTGGCAGTGCGGACAACGCCATAGACGACATATGGCTGCCGGCCGATTTCCGTGACAAACCAGCCGGCCAGCACGGCAGCGAATCCCGCCGGTGTCATGACCATACACCAGCGTTGAAACCATGGTTTGCTGAAAAGTTGTTTGCGAAAAAACAGGACGGCTGCGGTCACCCCTGTAAAAATCATCAAAATGCCGAGGCCGACCATGATCCGAAATGCCCAGAATACCCAGACTGAGGGCGGGCGATCGTCTTTTGGCCATGCTTTTAAGCCCTTGACCTCGCCGTTGAGGCTATGCGTTAAAATCAGACTCGACAATTTGGGAATTTCAATGGCGTATTTGGTTTTTTCTTCTGCCTGATCCGGCCATCCGAAGAGTCTCAATGCAGCGCCCCGTTCCGTATTCCAGATACCTTCTATGGCGGCTATTTTGGCCGGCTGATATTTCAAGGTATTCAGACCGTGCATATCCCCCAGCACTGCCTGAAAGGGGGAGACGAAAATCGCCATAATCATCGCCATTCCCAGCATGATCCTGGCGTGCTTTACATGTCGGTTATGACGGAGATAATATGCGGCGATTCCGCCGACGACAAAAGCCGTGGTCAAGTAGGATGCCGTGACCATGTGAAAAAAACGATACGGAAAAGACGGATTGAAGATGACCTTAATCCAGTTGGTGGGATACAAAAGGCCGTTGCTTCCCACCCGGAATCCCTGGGGGGTCTGCATCCAGCTGTTGGCCGAGAGTATCCAGAAGGCAGAAAACAAGGTCCCCACGGCAACGATGAGGGTCGCGGCAAAATGCATTTTCGGCCCCACGCGATTCCAGCCGAAGAGCATCACCCCCAAAAACGAGGCTTCCAGAAAAAAGGCGGTAAGCACTTCGTAACCCAAAAGCGGTCCCAATACATTACCGGCCCGATCGGCAAAGACCGACCAGTTGGTGCCGAACTGAAAGGACATCACCACGCCGGACACCACGCCCATACCGAATGTGACGGCAAATATTTTGACCCACATGCGGTAAACCTCTTCGTAGACCGCATTGTGGGTACTTAACCATCGCCATTCCAGCACCGCCAGCCAGCTTGCCAGGCCGATGGTAAAAGCCGGGAAAGTAATATGAAACGCCACGGTAAAGGCAAACTGTATACGGGCCAACAGGACAGGATCAAATGCTGCTATCATGACGACAACCTCATTAATAGAATTGAAATTACAAATATCAAACAAATTCCAATGACCAAACAACATCTCGTTTTGGCTTTTTTGCTCGTAAACCCTTCGGACCGGAGAAAAGATTTCACTCAGCTAACTTCACCAGCCTGCTCCGCCGTAGTCGGCCACGAAGGCCGGATATCAGATGCAAGACGAGGGATTTAACAGGGTACAATTTGGTAATTTGATGCTTGGAATTTGTGATTTAAAACAAAAGTCTCTTAGGCAGAGCCAATCATCTCTGATTCCCGTATTGCAGAAGAGGATCCGATAATTTAACACTAAAAGACTACATCGCGTTTGTCAACATTACTATTTTTCACAAGGGGGCTTCAAAGGGCCCGGCATACCCTGTCAGTTCCATATAACCCTGCCCGTCCACCCGGCGGCCATTTTTATTCCCCCGAACGGACACGCTCCCTTCCCAGTAGGTCACTCCGGTACTTTCCCGGGTTCTCATCTCCTGGTCCGCCAGGTTAGGTATGACAGAGAGGTCCATGGCCGGCGATAAAATCCTGAGCCGCCAGCGGGCCGGATAAACCGCCCCTGAGTTCGGGCTTTTCCACGTATCCAACACCATCGGTTCAATATCATGAATGGATAAATGTCTTGTTGTCCCATCGGAACGGACGTATGTCCCGCTGGACGCAGGATGCCACCGGCCGTCCTTTTGCCGCAAAAGATAGATCATGATTTCCGTGTTGTCGGAGAGCTGAAGGCCGAACCAGTCCCACCCGATGATCCCGGGCTCCAGCTGCGCGGTGCTGAATTCATGATCCATCCAGGACAGGCCCCTGACGCTAAATGTTTTCCCGGCGAGCGTCACCTGTCCCTTGGTCTCGAGCCGGGTCAAGGAGTAGTAGCAGCTGGCCCTTTCGGGAGTGGATCCTTTTCGGCTGTACCCCCTGTTCCCATGAAGCACCACCGGTTTAACCGGCGTTAAATCAAGATCAAAAGAGAATTTTTCGGCAATCGCTTTCAGGTGAAGGGCTTTCGGGCTGATTCGGGCCGACCATTTATTAACAAAGATACGAACGTCATTATGATCCCGGGATACACCGGCGATCCCCAGCACCCCCCGTCCCATGCATTGATCATAATAATGGTGTTTTCCGTCGATATCCAACAGGGCGGCATGGGCCAGATATATCTGGCTGGTGCGCCAGGCAGACGCCGGCTTCGGCCATTTCTTCTCAGATCCCATGGGATTGATTCGCCGGCGAAAAAAAGTGAGCTGAAATCCATAGCGGTTTCCGGCTGAAGATTGCAAATTACCGGTATAATACCACCATTCTGTTCGATACCCCGGATGTGACCCGTGATCTTTTGGAAACTCGAAATTGCACGGACCGGTGACGGGAAGGTACCCTATGGGATCTTTGGCAATTACGCATGCATGGGCCAATACAATGATGATCAAAAAGAAAATTATTGATTTTTTGTTGGAAAACATCATTTTCGAATTATAAAGTAACCGAAAGATAACACAAATTAACGCGAATGGACATTCATATTACTTTTTAAAAGTTCCGGGTTCACCGTTCAGCGTTCAAGGTTACAAACGCATTCAGCGACAGTTCTTTACCGAACCGTGAACCCCGAACCGATTAACCTGAATCATATCAAAATTTGTGTTCATCCGTGTTCATCCGCGGTTCCTTTTATGCCCTTTCCTCTTTCCTAATTTCTCTTTTCTTTTTCCTGTCTTTAATTTTCCCTCAAAAGCGTTGCCGGCGATTCGCGAAACACCATTTTAACGGCCGGGTACGCGGCAGCCAGCGCCGCCAATATGATCAACGGCAGTGACATGGCCAGCGCCCGCCAGTCGACGGCATAGAGAAATGTCCAGCCAAAGGATTGTCGATTGATGACATACACCAGGATATAAGACAGAATAAATCCGCAAAGGATCCCGGCGGCTTCTCCGGCAACGGCCATAAAGGCCGCTTCCCAGAGAATCATGGATCGGATCTGTCCAAATCCGGCACCCACGGCATACAGCGTATTTAACTGCTTTGAGCGTTCCAGAACCAATACCGTCAGCGTCGTGGCAATGCCCAGAGCGGCAATGGCAAGTGCGATGAGCAAAAGAACGGTGGTGATGGCAAAGGTTTCATCAAAGACCTTTAAAATCGTTTTTCGCAGGTCATTTCCGCTGACGATGTCCAGTTTGTCCCCCCAGTGTTTCACGATATCATTTTTCACTGACATAACAGCCGCTTCATGATCGTGTGTTCGATCTTTTAAAAAGATACGGCACCCGCTCCATTGAACATCGTGATAACGTGCATTGAACTGTGACAGCGAATAAAAAACCACGCCGCCCTGGGTCCGGTAGTCCCGAATGATGCCCAGCACCGGAAGCGCCACCCGCGATGATCGGATCCGGGCCCGGTATATATCGCCGACGGCCAAGCCGGTTCGATTGGAAAAGACTTCGGAAATCACCACCCCCTTGCCCTGGGTGAGCAGGGTTCGAACCCGATCCGGATTTCCCTTTAACCATACAAAATCTCCGTGAAGAAAAAAAACTTTTAAATCGAGCAGTTCAAACTCATAGGGAAAATGATTGTAGCTCAAATAAAATCGCCGGCTGGGAACAAGATCCGCTCGATTTTTGAATTCTTTCAGTCCATTCACAATCGCCGGGGATATGGGATAGCGAAATTCGTTGATCTGTCCCATTTTCGTCGTAACAAACACATCGCCGCTCACCGTCTGTCTGGCCCACAATTCAACGGTGCTGCGGAAACTGTGGATCATGATGACCAGGGCTGCAAATAAGGCCACCGCCGTGATGAGTGCGCCCACGGACACCGCGGTGCGGGTTCCGCTGTCCCGCACATACCGGCCCGCAAGGTAAGCCGGAATTCCGGCGAATCGATGGAGGATGGGAGACAGGGCATACCCCGCGCGTTGGAGACCCCAGGGCGCAAGCAGGGAAAACCCGGTAAACAATAACAAAATGGCCAAATACCCCGGCAAGGGCAAATTCAAAATTTTCGGGAGCAGGGACAACGGCAGTACCAGAACAAGGCATCCGATGCCGGCAATGACCAGTTTACGGGCGGATGTTTTGCGCATCCTGCCGTGGCGGGATATTTCGAGCGCTTCATTGGGAGGCACCTGCATGGCTTCCCACGCCGGCTGAAGCGCGGAAACACTCGAGGTGAACACGGTAACCACGAAACTCAACAGGATTTCCCAGGGACTCAGAGAAAGGGTTTCAACATGAACTTTAACAAAGAGCAGGGAAATGGTCCGGCTGACCCCCTTCAGCAAATATTTGACCAGCATCGTGCTGATGGGAAGGGCCGTCAACCATCCGATCACGCCGAACAACGCACCTTCGGCCAAAAACACCATGAACAGCAGATAGGGCGATGCGCCCACAGCGCGCAATATGGCCAGTTCGCGGCGACGGGACGCCGCGTTCAACGCCACCAGGCTATACACCAGAAACATTCCGACAAACAATGAGGCAAAGCTTAGAATGGAAAGGTTGAGCTGATAGGCGCGAATCAGTCCTTGCCCGCTCTCTTTTGCAGCGGACGGCGCGCCCAGCCGGAGATTATCAGGCAGCATTTTCCGGAACTTATCGAGATCTTTGGATGTAGCGTTCGGCTCGAACTTTATATCAATACGATCCACCCATCCGTAAAGCTTGGTAAACTCTTGAAAGGTTGCGATGTCGGTTAAAGCGATCATGCCGCCTTCTGCTGACGCCAACCCGCCGGGCGATAGAATTCCAACGATGTTAAAATCGTCGGTTTGCCGGGTGTTCTCGATAAAGACGTGATCGCCGCGTCCCAACGCGTATTTTTCGGCCAGAGACTTTCCCATGATCACGGAATAGGGTCTTTGAATCAGTTCAAGCCAACTTTTTGCATCTTGATTCGCATGTTGCAAGGTTTGCCATTTGTGAAAGCGTCGATCCATGAGCGGATCGACGCCGATCAATAGAAACGGTTCCGATTGTTTACCGGCCAAACGGACATAGGTCGTCAAAACCGGCGAGACCTCACGGACAACGGAAAACTTCAGGAGCTTGGCCACCCATTCTTCGGGAACACGTCCTCCGGGCTGTACCAATACCCGGTCCGCACTGCCGGCAATGACATCCATGCTTCGGGTGAACGAATCAAGGGCTGCATGAATGGAAAGCCGCACACTGGTAAATACTGCGGCGCCCAGAGCGATTCCCAGAAGCACCGCCAATGCCCGGCCCAAATGCTTTTTCATGTTTCGCAAACTGAACCGGATAAAAAAACGAAAGAAAAAGCCTATATGTCGCATATTTGACCGTCGATCTTTCCGTCTTTCAAACAGACGGTCATGGTTGCGGCCGAATCTGCAATATTACTGTGGGTGGCAATCATCACGGTTCGATTCCATTTACGATTCAACTGTGCAAACAGCTCTACCACAATCCGACCGTTGCCGGAGTCCAGGTTTCCCGTAGGTTCATCGGCCAGGATAATGTCCGGATTATTGATCAGCGCCCTGGCGATGGCCGTGCGCTGCATCTCTCCACCGGAAAGCTGGGCCGGCAAATGGTTCATTCGGGCCGAAAGACCCAGCCAATCCAGCAGTTCCATGGCTTTGGATTTGATCCGGTCCGGGGATTTTCCCGCCAGCAATCCCGGCAGGCAGGCATTTTCGACCACGTTCAAGGTCGGCATTAAATTAAAAGATTGAAATACCATTCCCACGACTGACCGCCGGAAATGCGTGAGGTCCGAAGACGTCGTGTCGGCGAGATCATGACCGGCAACGGTCAGACGGCCGCGGGTCGGGCGATCCAGACCGGCGATGAGCGACAAAAGCGTGCTCTTGCCCGAACCGCTGTTGCCTTTGAGTACCACCAGTTCGCCGGGAGCGATATCGAGGCTGACATCATCGATGCCGACCACTTCACTGTCGCCCATCTTATAGATCCGCGTGAGATGCCGGGCATGGATGACCGGTTTTGTATTACATGCCGCTTTTGTTTCCATTTTGGATGCAGGGTGAAAAAACACACTTTTTGAATTTTTAAGAAACTATCAAAAGCAAAAACCAAGGCTCAGAGGGCCCTGCTTAGGTATCCTCATTAGACTTTAGAAATTACAACTATCAAATCACAAAGTTCAAACAAAACACAATGACCAAAATTCAAAACTCTAAACAACGTCCTGGCCTACGGTCCGGAGAGAAGGTTTTGGTCGTTGAATATTGGTGCTTGTGATTGACCCACCCGAGGCGGGTTAATTTGTGATTTGGTGACGGTTTGGGCGAAAACTATAGACCATGGGGTTTAACCCGGAGCATGATTTTGAAATGGCGAGCCGGAATAAAATCGTACAACGATTTTATGAAACGCGGCTTTGCCGCTTGGTTTGGCGAAAGGCCGCGGGTTCGGAACGCACTTTATAAATACTTTCCATGCCGGATGATTTCTCCTTCGATCAGATAAATGACCTCCTCGGCGATATTGGTGGCATGATCGGCAACCCGCTCGAGATGGCGGGAGATTAGATAAAGGTTGACCAGATAGGTCATCTCGTCGGGATGGTCCCGCATGGCTTGTTTGATCTGTGCGTAGGCCTTGCCCTGGATGCCGTCCACATCATCGTCCATTGTAATCACTTTGAAGGCCGTATCGATATCCAGGTTGACCAAGGCGTCCAGGCTCTGCTTCAACATGGCGGCCGTGATTTCAGTCATCCGGGTATAGTCGAAGTGGAAGCTGAAATTCAGGTGCTTGGCGATACTCTGGATGCGCTCGGCGATATTGACCGCCTCATCTCCGATTCGTTCGAGATCGTTGTTGATTTTGATGACGGCAATGATGAATCGAAGGTCACTGGCCACCGGCTGGTAGAGGGCCAGAATTTTCAAACACTCTTCCTCCACTTCCACTTCCCTTTCATCGATGTCGTAATCGGATCGAATAATTTTTATCGCAAGCTCCGGATCTTTTCTTTCGATGGCCTTGATGGCCAGATAGAGTCGTTCTTCCACCAGTGCACCTAAGGACAGGATTTTCTTTTTGAGTTTATCCAACTCTCGGTCAAAATGCTTGGTCATTGAAGTTATCTTTCCTATTTCACGGATTTCTATTGGAGATATTGACGATTCACAACTATTATACGGGGTTGTCCATCCATAAGCAAACAATTCTTTTCAGACAATTCCCGTTGCGGAAAATATTTAAAGCGATTTTACCCAGGACTTAATGTGCTCCCGGATCTGGTCCCTGATGGAACGGATGTTTTCCAGTTTTTCATCCTCTGTCCCCGTTGCTTTTTGAGGATCGGGAAATGGCCAGTATAGTCTTCTGGCAATTCCGGGAAAAATCGGGCATCGGGATGGAGAACGGGAAAATATCTGATTCTCAAAAAAATCATCGCGATAA
>CAZQAF010000053.1:0-19191 GCA_964591175.1 uncultured Desulfobacteraceae bacterium
TCGCCTTCCTTGAACTTGAACAAAAATGAACATTTTTCAAAGGTCTCTTTTAGAAACCGTCTCAAAAAAGTCTTTTCGTCCGATATCGGCGTTGAGCCCTCGCTTCAAGTCCTCGGCATACTAGAGTATGCCTGTGGGTTGAATCTCGGCCTCGTCTTGATCTCGACCGAAAATCCTAATTTTGAGATGGTTTCTAATTATAGTTTTCCGGATCTTAGAATCATGATGATGAGCCAGATGGCCAAAAGGGTCGCAATGACATAGCCGGTCAGCCCCAAAACAGCCGTCAGCGGGACATTTCCAAATCCGAAAATGTCGAACGTAATCGAAGAGATGTGTTGGGGGGAATTCAGTACCATGGCGCCGGCAATGAGCGATGCGGAAATAACGATCCCGATGATCAACCGGTTGATGCTTTTTACAAGATGCGTATTTATTTTCTGAAAACCGGTATGCCTGAGTTCGATCCGCTGTTTGCCTTTGGCGGTTTGATCTAGAATATCATGAACAAGCTTGGGCATGACTCTCATATGATTGCCCATGGCCAGTGTGTCTTTTCGAATATTTCTCAGGATACTTTTTGACATGTATGTGCGTTTAAGCAGTTCTTTGGCATAGGGCTTCGTTACTTCCAACAGGCTGGCGTCACTTCCCAATATCTTGCCGAGGGCTTCAGTCTGGATGAGCGTTTTAAAAAGAAGCAATAGATTCCTCGGCAAATGGATTTTGTATTTGTAAACAAGACGTATGACCTGGTCATAGACTTCTTTGATTGAAACGGTTTTCAGACTCCGGCCATAAAAGGGCTCGCTTGTATCCTTGAGATCCCTGCGGAAGCTTTTGAGATCCATGGTCTTTTCATTGATAAGCTCGGTATCCAGCAGCGCTTCCATTACCAAATCATAGTCATGCTCGGCATACCCCAGAAAGAGATTTGCAATATGCTGCATGGTTTCCTGGTCCAGATAACCTGTGATGCCGAAATCCACTAGACCGACACGGCCGTCAAACATGACGATGGTATTGCCGGAATGGGGATCTGCATGGAAAAATCCGAAATCCATCAATTGGCGGGAAAAAGAACGAAGCCCGATCATCGCGATTTCCTTTGGATCGATGCCGTGAGCCCTGATCTCCTCCACCCGGTCCATTTTAATGCCGGGGATATGTTCCATAGTCAGGACGGATTTGGTGGTGGTGTCCCAGTAGACCCGGGGGATATGGATTTCTTCGACTTCCTTGAAGTTTTTGGCAAATTTCTCGATGTTTCCGGCTTCAATGAACATGTCGAGTTCTTTGAAAATAATCCGATCGAATTCTTTTACCAGATTGACGGCGCCGATGATACGGGCTATTTCAAACGTTTTTTCAGCCTGTTTCGCTAAAGTGTACATCAGGCGAATGTCTTTTTTGATTTCCTTGTCTATGCCGGGCCGAATCACTTTGACGGCCACCTGTTCGCCGCTGAAAAGTTTAGCCAAATGGACCTGCGCCACAGAGGCGGCAGCCATGGGTTCCCGTGCAAACTCGGCAAAAATGTCTTCCAGGGGACGCCTCAACTCCGTCTGGATGATATCCCGGATGAGGTTGAAAGGCACCGGCGGCACCTGGTCCTGGAGTTTTGTGAACTCTTCAATATATTCGGGCGGGAATATATCGGCACGGGTGGAGAGTATTTGGCCGAGCTTGATAAAGCTGGGGCCGAGGTCTTCCAGCACATATCGAACTCGCTGGGGAGACGGGAATCCGTTTTGGACCTTCCATTCCTTTTTTTCTTGGTCGATGGGCCTGTTTTCTGTCTTTTTGAAAAGCCTTTGGGTAATATCTCCAAAACCGTGTTTGACCAGAATTCGGATTATTTTTCCAAGCCGGAAAAGTTCTTTCACACCGCGATCCTCTTAA
The DNA here is from genome assembly GCA_964591175.1 of uncultured Desulfobacteraceae bacterium. Taxonomy (GTDB): domain Bacteria; phylum Desulfobacterota; class Desulfobacteria; order Desulfobacterales; family UBA11574; genus UBA11574. The sequence continues at coordinate 1,903 of CAZQAF010000053.1, forward strand.
ATAGTGCTTGACCGAAAACCCTGTTTTTCGGTCAAAAATTCGAAATACGAAGCACGAAATATTCGATGTTCGGATTTTGCCTGAACATGACGTTTCGTTCAGGCACTAAATAACAATGTATTGACCTTTCAAGTTCTCTATGTTCAGGCATGAATCACATTACTCAGGTTTTTCACGAAATATCAGACTCAGCTTTTCTCGTCCGCAGTCTTTCCGGCTTTGGGCCATTTTTTGCCGATTTCTTTCAACTTTTCGGGGTCTGCGATATACCGCTCGATGTAACCGCAATCCGTACAGACATAATTATCAAGTGCGGCAATGGAAACAATGCTGATAGGGATACTGTTGCTGCCGAAAGGGCCGCTTTTCGGCATAATCTCTACGCCTGCATAGACTTCTTCGGATCCGCATTTGGGGCATTTCCCTTGTTTCAAGTGGTCACCTCCTCACCCGGATAAACCGGACATTAAAATGTTTATGTATTACTGCATCAAGTCACTATTTTTGTCAAGCTTGTAACAAAAACTGAAATATTTCTTCAGCAGACTTTGTATGTTTCAGAGTAAAAACAGTCCGACCCCTCAGATACATCGGCCATCTTGCCGAAACGGTTTCCAATACCTATTTTAGATATGGCTTGATACTTTGGAGACCCTTTGTTAAAGTGGCTCAAAAATTTCAGCTTAAAGACCCAACACAGAGAGATATTGATGAAACAAAAAAGATGGCTCGATGAATACGGTGAAATGAAACAAGCCGTTAAGGCCGATCAATTACAAAAAGAAGCTTTTTTCGGTTATCAAAAGGTTTCCGAAGATGAAAAGTCACAATGGGTTCTGCGACACTTCAATAGCGTTGCCAGAAGATACGATCTAATGAACACGCTGTTAAGTTTCGGCATCCATCACCTGTGGAAGCGCAGCGCCGTCAAGATGATGGGCTTAAAAGCCGGAGACCGTGTGCTGGATGTCTGCGGCGGCACCGGCGATCTGGCGATTCTGGCCGCCGAAAGCGTCGGCAGATCCGGACAAGTGATCATATACGACATCAACCGGGCCATGATCGAAGCCGGCGTGCAGAAGATCAAGCATTTGCCGTTGGAAGACCGTATCCGGTTCGTTCAAGGAGATGCAGAACGTATCTCCTTTCCGGACGGATCTTTCGATGCCGCCATGGTGGGTTTCGGAATCCGCAATGTTACCCACATGGATCAGGGATTCAAAGAGATGTGCCGCGTGCTGAAACCCGGCGGGAAAATGATGTGTCTTGAATTTTCGAAACCCACATGGCCGTTGTTCCGATGGATGTACGATGTGTATTCGTTTCATGTGATGCCGGCGCTCGGTGAGATTTTTGCCGGATCCAGCAAGGCATACCTTCACCTTACCGAATCCATACGCACTTTTGCATTGCCCGATGAATTGACGGCTGTTTTGAAAAAGGTAGGATTTTCAGAAGTGACCGAGCGTAAACTCACCAATGGGATTGCAATGATCCATTTGGCTTTAAAAGGATGAGATATAAGGAATCATCATGAAACTGAACTGGGCGGAACGATGTGTGGTCAACAATCCCATAAGGGTATTTCAGCAACACATAGAGGTGAATTGGCTCCGGCAAATGATGCCGTTAAAGACGGGAAAGACGATTCTGGAAGTGGGATGCGGCCGCGGCGCGGGTGCAAAATTGATTCAAAGTATCTTTAGGCCGTCCCAACTGCACATCCTGGACCTGGACATTGAGATGATGCATAAGGCAAAAAAATATCTGTCTGCGGCGCCGCTTTCTTCCTTGAATCTTCTTGTCGGTGATTCCATCGAGCTGCCATTTAAAGCCGCCTGCCTGGATGCGCTTTTTGGATTCGGCTTTTTGCATCATGTTATAGATTGGCGCCGGGCGCTTTTGGAAATTGCCAGGGTTTTGAAACCAGGCGGTGTTTATTACATGGAGGAGCTTTATCCTTCCTTGTATCAGAATGCCATTACCAAACACATTCTTCTTCATCCTGAACACGATCGTTTCACCAGCAGAGATCTTCGAACTGAAATGGAGGCTGCCGGCCTGAATCTTGTCAACGCCTTTGAACTTAAAAAATTGGGGATCCTGGGGGTTGCCAGGAGGTTGGATCATATTCCGTTCAGGCACTAATTATGCCGACCACCACGATGATCAGCAGCGCCAAAGGATAGGTGCTGGCCATATTGAAAAGCACCATAGCATAGGGTGATTTTTTGGTTTTATAAAGAAGGGCGGCAGGCAGAATCAGAAAGAGAAGTCCGGTTGACGTTGCGGCAATCAGAAATGGAAGCTCAAAGGGGATGGGCGAACCGAGAAACACGAATACGCAAAGAATTGTCGCAGCAGTCAAAGACCCCATGATAACGATATTGGCCGAGTCGAGGCCCAGTTGGACCGGAATGGTTCTGGCATCAAGACGCCGATCCGTCTCAATATCGGTCCAGTCATTGGGTACGTTCTGCCCGCCGATTTCCCACAAGAAGAACCATAAAAAAAGCATAAAAAGAAACAGCGGCGAAGGCTTGGGATCCACGGCAAATATGCCGGCAATGGCGCCGGCTGTTTTCACGCCGCCGCTGACCAGGGTTCTGAAATGGGTGATTTTGAGCAGCAGACAGTAAACGGTTTCAAGCAAACAGCCCATGGCAAAAATTAAAATGCACACCGGGTTTAAATGGTAAGCGCCCCAGACGGCCACGATCGACCAGACCGCGGTCCAAAGTATTCCTTCAGTGAAACTCAGACATCCCTGGGCCATGGGATGTCTCACCATTGCGGCATCCAGGTCGCATTCAACACCGGTGTTGCCGCAAAGTTTCAGTTTTTCTTTGTCCGCACGGTAATCGATGACATCGTTAAGTGCATATACTGCAGTATAACCGGCAAAGGTAGTGATAAGTCCCAGAAAAATGACCTCAACAGCGGGGAATCGGCCGAGCCACAACAAAGCACCCAATGCCGGGGTCGCCATGTCCAATAATCCGTGAGGCGTTCTGGAAAGCGCCAGAAATAGTTTTAATTTTTGAATTCCGGCATATGAACGGACAGGCTGTGTCATATTCACATTTAAATCCTGAGTAATTAAACGCCTCGGAATTTTACAACTTCCTTTAAATCGATGAATCGTTAAATGGTTTTAACGATTTGGCCAACCTTCCAATTGTGAGCGAAGCGAACGAAAAGCTCTGATTGCTTCGATTTGATCAAAATCGTGTTTCATTAGCATGGAGTCCTCATGATCGTCAAGGCGTTAACGTCTTATCTTAATGGATCGGAAGGAAAACGATAAAATATTCATGGTTTATAGGCCACCGGCGCTCTGGTTTTGCCCTTCCTGAACTCAGAATCCCCGAACGCTGAACACTCAAAATGCCCACTGACTGCATATTTCCTATTGAAATTGCTGTATTTCTTTAATTAAGAAATGGTATGCAGGGAGCTAATGTGAAACCCTTAGCTTAATTTCAAGCTGTTCCACCATCAGAGAACAGGCAAGACAAATAAAGAAATAGAGCGCCATCACCGTAATCCAGACTTCAAAGGTTAAAAACGTTGCGGACATGAGCTCCATTCCCTGAAATGTGAGTTCTTGAATAGAGATAACAGAGACAATGGATGAATCCTTGATCGTTGAAATGAACTGTCCGGCTAAAGGCGGGAGTATCCTCTGGGCAGCCTGGGGTAGAATAATATGTCGAACCTGCTGATATCGTGAAAACCCGATGGCGGCAGAAGCCTCCCACTGTCCGCTTTCGATGGACTGGATGCCGGCTCTGATAATTTCAGTAATGTAAGCGCCTTCATAAATGCCCAGCGCCGCTATACCGGACAAAAACACCGGAAAACGCGAGGGCGATATAAATATGTCAGACAATATTTCCTTAAGGAATCCGGGAGCGGCATTTTCCAGATAATCCGGTCCGATTATCGAAACGAATTGATCACTGATAAAATAATAAAAAATGAATATCCAGACTAAAATGGGTATATTCCGAATCAGTTCAACATAACTCCATCCGACAAGCCGTTTAAAAGGACTTCTGCTGGTACGAAAAAGGCCCATCACGGTACCGAAAATCATGGCGAGGACAGTGGAATAGATACTGAGTTGAAGGGTGGTGAAAAGGCCCTGCATGATCAGACCCGGAACCCACCGGTCCGTTGCCGCATCAAACCTGAAAAGATACTGCGGCATAACGTTCCAGTTCCACTTGTAATGAACCTCAACGTTTATTCGATACGCAATCCATGCACAGACACCTGCGATAATTAAAAGCAATAATATGTCCAGGCGGGTAATTTTATACTTCGGCGATTTCAATAGGAACTTTGCTCCAATGCCTTCTTTGAAAAGAATGCGAGGACTTATTTGACTAATTTTTCCCAGTTTTTGGTCCGGAACCAGTAATGTTTTCGATCTCTTAGGAACCCTTCGGCTTCAACATAGCGAATCCAATTGTCCAGGTAATTCATGGAGTCAAAATCTCCTTTTTTCACTGCAAATCCAATGGGTTCCCGGGTAAAGGTTTTATCGAGTGGTAGAAAAAGCTTTGCAGGATATTTCAGGGCCTGAAACGCCGGGGTCGGCGCCGATGCGACAACGGCATGGACCCTTCCATTTACCAGTTCCTGATACGCCTCGGATTCATCGTCGAACAGACGCAACCGGGCTTTGGGCATGTATTTTTTTAAGGCGGTGACCGCCGTAGAACCAAGCCTGGCCGCGATGACCACATCGGAACGATTGAAGTCTTCGAGCCGGTTGAATCCGGCGGCAAGCGTTTTATTGGCGACAATCGACATCCCCGTGTAATCGTAAGGGATGCTGAAATTGACCTTTAAATTTCGGCTGGGAATAATCCCCATACCACCGATAATGATGTCAAATTTTCCGGTGATGAGCGCAGGAATGATCCCGGACCATTTGGTTGGAATAAATTCGACGTTGACCCCGGTATCCTTGGCCAGACGTTTTGCCACGTCGATCTCGAAACCGATAAATTTTCCGGTTTTGTCCTTCATGGCCCACGGCACAAAAGTCGACATGCCTACCCGGAGGACACCGCGTTTTTGGACCTGCTCGATCATACTTTCGTTTTTTTCAGTCTGTCCGGACGGGCCGGAATTATTGCCGCATGCCATCGTCATCAGGATGATACCGGCCAGCAAACATACTCGCATCCATGATAAAAAACTCATTTTACCTCTCCTTTCTCCAGCATGCTGACGACGACAGATAGTGTCACCGTCATGATTAAATATATGGCTGCGATAGTAAACCACAGTTCAAAAACCATGTAAGTATCCGCAATAATCTGCTCTCCCTTCATGGTCAGATCATAAATTGCAATGGTACTGACAAGGGCGGAATCCTTAATCAGCGATACGGCCTGACTCACAAGCGGCGGAAGCATGTGCCGGATGGCCTGAGGCAAAATGACATGACGATACGTATCCCATCGGTTCAGGCCGATACTGTATGCGGCCTCCCACTGTTCTTGATGGATGGAAAGAATTCCGGCCCGAAAGATTTCCGATGCATAGGCGCCTTCAAAGAGGCTCAACGCCAGCACAGCGGAAGTAAACCTGCCGAATCCCAAAATCGGTGAAATAACGAAATAAATGAAAAAGATCTGCACAAGCAACGGCGTGTTCCGGACAAGTTCCATGTAGCTCCGGGCCAGCGTTCGAGCCGCAAAAGAGTCCGATAGTCGAAAAAGTGTGGTCACCAGACCAAAAATACTCGAAAATAAAAGGCTTGCAGCGGTGATTTTTAAAGTAACCCAGAGGCCCTTGATCAGGGGGCCTGAAACAAATGAACCGTCGACAAAGGTGAAAATAAACCTGGGAATCCGATACCATTGCCAATTGTAGTTCAACTTGTTGACGCCGGAAAACATAAACCATACAAGCAATCCGCAGACAGCCAGAAATTTAATTGCATCTTTTGCTTTGAGATCATCTTTTACCGGTTTTGCGCTGTACTTGGTGATCATGAACTATCCTGTATGTTTCATCATTTTTATGATACAAACATGTCTCATAATACAAAAAAGGGATTATTTTTTGGCTGTAGTGCGGGGCCTAACCCTTTTATTGGGCCGGCGTTGGAAATTGGTTTATATTTTAAAAACAAGATCGTGTCAAATGTCGAAAGGGTGTTGCCGCATCATACAAAACGCTGTTTGATCAACAAGACATCCTAAAACATGTAAAGGATGATGTTCAAGCGGCAAACAATAATTCTTCGAAACATGACATAAAGTATTCATGGTTTAAACGATAAATTTTCATGGCATATAAATTGCTAAATAAAAACTAAAACTTTTGACCCAAATTGAGGAATTTAAAATTTAAAACGCTTATTTTAGGTCTGAATGTTTTTAGCGGAGGTATGTGATGATGACACTAAACGATATCAAAAGGGACCCGGACCTTATCAATGCCATAGACTGGGATATGACCCCGGAAGAGGCGGTTCGGCTCTATCTCGAATGGGGAAACAACTGGGCCGGCGGTAACTATGTTATCCGTTCCACGGATGATACGGCGCATTATTTTGTGATCAATACTTGGAAAGGCTTTCCGGTTGTCTATCTCATAAAGAGAAATTCCTATGAAGCGAAGGAGCTGGCGGAAATCAAAATCCCCGAGATGCTGAAAAAACAGTATATCCAAAAGAACGGCGAGGCCAAAGGTGTATATTCCATTGATGGCGAAATAAAAGCATGGCTCAAGAATGAGCTCAATCTATAGAAGTGGTTTCAAGGAGGAAAAAATGGAAAAAAAAGTGTTAAATGTCCTGAAAAAGGCGGGTAAACCTCTAAGGCCCGGTGAAGTGGCCGAAATAATCGGTGAAGAGAGCAAAACAGTTTCAAAGATCATTGGTGACTTGAAAAAGCAAGGAAAAGTGATATCCCCGAAAAGATGTTTTTATGCAGCCAACGAATAGTTGACGCGATTTAGAAGCTAACTCAAAATAGTCTTTTCGTCCGATATCGGCGTTGAGCCCTCGTATCAAGTCCTCGACATACTTGAGTATGCCTGCGGGCTGATCCTCGGCCTCGTCTTGATCTCGAACGGAAATCCTAACTTTGAGATAGCTTCTAAAATAAATGATTGATTCTTTCAAAACATCCTGCAAATATAAGTATATGAGTGCCGCCGCCGAAATTATATTTTTCAGGCCGGCACGCATGCATCGGAATGAAACAGGGAAGCGCACCCCCTGAACACGTTCGATGTGATCGGCTCGTGAGTTTGAGGATGCACCCATAGTGAACTGCGCTGAAGGTCGCAGGTAAAATCAAAATCAACAGGAGGGGATTATGACGTTTGAATCTTTTGAGGTACTGGTCGAATTTGCAATCGAAAAAGAAAGAGAAGCTGCGGCATTTTATGCAAACCTGGCCCGGCAAACATCCTTTTCAGGCGTAAAAGAATCATTGCTCGAGATGGAAAAAGAAGAAAAAAAGCATGAAGGCCTGCTTGAAAATCTCAAAGACAACAAAGCGATGGTTAAAGAATATGATTTCAAGTGGATTCCGGATATGAAACGAAGTGATTACATGGTCGAAATGAAATATGAAGACGGCATGAATTATACGGATATCCTTCGCATTGCCATGAAACGGGAAGAAAAAGCGCTGAAAATGTATAACGCACTTCAAAAGAAGACCGACAATCCTGAGCATATTCGGATTTTAAAGGTTCTTTGCCAGGAAGAGGCGAAACACAAACTGTTTTTGGAAGGTCTATATGATGATCATATGGCCGAACAAGGAGATTAGTCGTAATTAGCAGGCATCGATCATGATCGTCCTTTTTTAATGGCAACAGCATGTCTGCATGTCCATTTAACGACCCGCTATGGAACAGCCGATTCATTTTTATAATCAGCACGGCGAGAAACTTGCAGGGTCGCTTCATCTGCCCAAACAGCATGACGGATCAGGTGTGGTTTTCGGCCATTGCTTTACCTGTACCCGGCATACCCGTATTATCCGTGAGGCATGTGATGCGTTGGCTGCCGAAAACTTTTTGGCTTTACGGTTTGATTTTTCCGGTAACGGGCAGAGTGAAGGCGAATTCTCAAAGTCCACTTATTCCAAACAGATTGCTGAAATGAAGGAAGCTGCCGGCGTTATTTTGAAAAAGGGTGTTCGGAGACTCGGCCTTGCAGGACACAGTATGGGTGCGGTTATCGCTGTTCTCGCCGCTTCCCGGATCGAAACGGTAATGGCGGTGTGCACGCTGGCCGGTCGGTTGACCGGTCTTAACGCTGCTCATTTTTTCAGCCGGAACCAGATAAAGGAACTTGAAAACACAGGAAAAGTGTCGTTTACCAGCCGGGGCCGGTCATTACAGCTTTCAACGGAATTTTTTGCCGATGCAAAGCAGTATGATCTTCCCGAAACCGTAAAATCATTAAAGACGCCGCTGAAGGTTATCCACGGAGATGCCGACGAAATCATACCGGTCAAAGAAGCCTATCTGGCTAAAACATTGAATCCTGAACACTTGGATTTGGCCGTAATTTCCGGTGCCGATCACATGTTCAGCAACGACAAACATCGCTCTCAGACCGTTGAACTGGTGGTGAAATGGTTTAAGGAACATCTTCATGAATCTTTCTGAAACGCTGAGCAAAGACTATATTGAATCGCGATATAAACAATGGAAAGCCGATGCCGATTCGGTGCCTCGGGACTGGCGCTTTTTCTTTGAAGGCTTTGAAATGGCCGCCGGTATGGATCGCAAGGCCGATTTCGTTTATGATGAAAAACGAATTTTTAAACAGGTTCGGGTACAGGCCCTCATCAGACGGTATCGAGAGATCGGACATTTGCTCGCCTGTTTCGATCCTTTGACGGAATGCCCCACCGATCATCCCTTGCTGACGCTTTCCGCATTTGATCTGACGCCGGAGGACCTAGATACGGCGTTTTTTGCAAAGGGATTGGTGGGCAATGATCGTGCTTCATTAAAAGAGATTATCCGGGCGCTCAAAGACACTTACTGCCGTTCCATCGGCGTGGAATTCATGCACATGCAGGATCCGGAAGAACGAAAATGGCTTCAGGATCGGATGGAACCTGCTCGAAATACACCCGATCTTAAAGCCGACGACAGGCTCAGAATTTTGGAAAAGCTTTATCAATCCGTTCTTTTCGAACAATTTCTTCAGAAAAAATATTTGGGACAGACACGGTTTTCAATGGAAGGTGCGGAAGTGGTCATTCCCATGCTCGATGCCCTCGCGGACAGGGCCGCCTCCCTGAATTGCCGTGAAATTATTTTAGGAATGGCCCACCGGGGACGGTTGAATGTACAAACGAATATACTCAACAAGTCTTATGAGGAGATTTTCAGCGAATTTGAAAGCTGTCACGATCCGGATGAAATATTCGGCGCCGGAGACGTCAAGTACCATGACGGGTATCTGGCGGATGTAGAAACTCGCGTGGGGGTGCCCCTTCGTATATTCCTGGTCAACAATCCCAGTCATCTGGAATCCGTCAATCCGGTGGTTGAAGGATTTGTGAAAGGCCGTCAGGACATTCTAAAGGATGATAAAAGGAATGTGATCCTGCCCCTTTTGATTCACGGCGATGCCGCTTTCTCCGGGCAAGGGGTGGTAACGGAGACCCTGAACATGTCGCAGCTTTCCGGGTATAAAACCGGCGGGACGGTTCATGTCGTGATCAACAACCAGATCGGTTATACCACGCTGCCGGAACATGCCCGATCCACCCGTTATGCCACGGACGTGGCCAAAATGTTGATGATCCCGATCTTTCATGTTCACGGAGAAGATCCGGAATCCGCTGTGCACGCGATTCGGATGGCCCTCGATTACCGGGAAACCTTTAACAAAGATGTTGTGGTCGATGTCGTCTGCTTTCGCAGATATGGCCACAACGAGGGCGATGAACCCTATTTCACCCAGCCTCAAATGTATGATCGGATTCGAAAACGTCCGCCCTTGAATGTGGTTTATTCGCAGAAGCTGCTTGAAAAAGGCGTCATCCGAAAAGAGGATACGGAGACTCTGGAACAGAATATCAATCGTAATTTGGAAGAAGCTTTTGAGGCGGTTAAATCCGGCACCTGCATATTCCCTCAATACCGGTTTTACGAAAACTGGAAAAATTTCAACGGCAATTATACCCACGACCCGGTTAAAACAGGTGTTTCCAAACAAAGGCTCACAGCACTGGCCCGAAAGTTGAATACGGTCCCCAAGGGATTTTCTTTGAATGAAAAATTGGTCCGTCTGATGAAAAAACGTCAGGACAACATTGAAGAAGGCGGCGCCATCGATTGGGCCAGTGCCGAAGTACTCGCCTTTGCTTCTCTGCTGACAGAAGGCAATCCCATCCGTTTGAGCGGTCAGGATAGCGCGCGGGGCACGTTCAGCCAGCGCCACAGTATTCTTTTCGATACCCAGACCGGTGATGAATATATACCGCTTAACGCGCTCAAAATGACCCAGGCGCCTTTTTTGGTATATAACAGCCTGCTCTCCGAATCCGGCGTCCTGGGCTTTGAATACGGCTACTCGGCGGCACAACCTAAGGGACTGGTGATCTGGGAGGCGCAATTCGGTGACTTTGCCAATAATGCCCAATCGGTCATCGATCTGTATATTGCCAGCGGACAAGCCAAATGGCAGCGGTTAAGCGGTTTGGTGTTGCTGCTTCCCCACGGCTGGGAGGGGCTGGGTCCCGAACACTCAAGTGCCCGGCTTGAACGTTTCCTACAATTATGCGCCAATGACAACATCCAGGTATGCAATCTCACCACGCCGGCTCAATATTTTCATTTACTCCGTCGGCAGGCAAAAGAAAGTTATCGAAAACCCTTGATTATCATGACGCCGAAAAGCCTTTTGAGACACCCCCTGGCGGTTTCAGAACTAAAAGAGTTGACCTCGGGCGAGTTTCGGGAAGTCCTCGAAGATCCGGATGCCTTGACATCCGCCCGCTGCGTGCTTTTTTGCAGCGGGAAAATATATTATGAATTACTTCAAAAACGCCGGGAGTTGAAAAAAAACGACTTTGCCATTGTTCGGCTGGAACAGTTTTACCCTTTCCCGGAAAAGCAGATCAAAACCGTCCTTCAAAAATACAAGAAGGCCCGGCGATTTGTGTGCGTCCAGGAAGAACCGGAAAATATGGGTGCATGGCATTTTTTGCGCTTCCGCCTTGAAAATATCGTTGGAAAACCCATGGAATATGTCGGTCGAGACGCAGCGGCCACCACGGCAACGGGATATCCCGGTATCTATCGAAAAGAACAGGCCGCCGTGACAATTAACGCCCTTGGCGTCGAAGCATCCAACGATAAATAAAGAACCCGATACAAACGATTAACAATCATCAACCATCAATCAACAATCATAAACCTGCCCGCCATCGCAAGCCTGGCGGTCGCCCACGTGATGCGGGCGGGTTATCAATCCAATGAATAAGGGAGCCTCCATGGAAATCGAGATCAAAATACCCAGCGTGGGAGAATCGGTTCAGGAAGCCGTTCTGGTGGAATGGTATAAAAAAGACGGCGATGCGGTTCAAAAGGATGACCCGCTTTTTGTGATCGAAACCGACAAGGTGACTTTGGAGATCGTGGCTGAAGCATCCGGGATTTTAAAGATCCTGACTGAAGAAGGCCGGACGGTTTCCATCGGTGCTGTTGTGGGAAGCATCGACGTCAAAGAAGTATCCGAGACTGCGCCGGAGCCTGCGCTGAGGGAAGAAAAAGTGTCCGAAGCTGTTCAAAAACCGGCGCCCCGGGAAGAAGAAAAGATAGGTCCTCCGGAAGTTCGGGAATGGCCGGAGGAGCCGGCCCCATCGGGGGCTGCACCCGAAAAGGCGGACGAGGGCACACCGGTTGACGAGGCACCGGCCGAGGTTCAAAGCATTCTTTCCCCATCGGTAAGACGGCTTGTCTCCGAAAAAAACATCGATATTTCCGGTATCACGGGCACCGGTCCGGGAAACAGGATTACCAAGAGTGATGTGCGCCTTTATCTGGAACATCAGTCGCCGGATTCGCTAAAGGAACAGCCGCCTGATGCGGGTGCGGAGAAGGTTGCTGATTCAAAATCTGCAGTGCCGGCGAAAACCGCTCCCTCAGTTGCCGAAGATGTTGTTCGAAAACCCATGACTCCCATTCGGCGGCGGATTGCATCCCGCCTTCTGGAAGCCAGGCAGAATACCGCCATGCTCACGACCTTTAATGAAATCGATATGACACGCACCATGGCCCTCCGAACCCAGTTCAAGGAAGCCTTCAAAGAAAAGCATGGTATCTCGTTAGGGTTTATGTCCTTTTTTATCAAGGCCACCATCGAAGCGCTCAAAGAATTCCCGGAAGTCAATGCTTTCATTGAGGGAGAAGATATCGTTTATCATAATTATTTCCACATCGGCATCGCCGTCGGCACCGGAAAAGGTCTGGTGGTGCCGGTGATCCGAAACGCCGACAGGCTGAGCTTTGCCCAATTGGAACAGGCCATTGTCGATTTTGTAGATAAAATCAAAAACAATCGTCTGGAGTTGGCGGATCTCGAAGGCGGTACGTTTACCATCACCAACGGCGGTGTATTCGGATCTCTGATGAGCACGCCCATTTTAAATACCCCCCAAAGCGGCATCTTGGGGATGCACAAAATCGAAAAACGACCCGTGGTCTTAGATGACGAAATAACCATCCGGCCCATGATGTATGTGGCACTGAGCTATGATCATCGCATCGTGGACGGCAGAGAAGCGGTCAAATCTTTGGTGCGGATCAAGGAGTGTATCGAAAATCCCGAAAGGATCATGATGGAGATATAACCATGGCACAAAAAGAGAAATTCGACCTCATTATTATCGGCAGCGGTCCGGGCGGTTATGTGGCGGCGGTTCGGGCGGCACAACTGGGACTGAAAACCGCCTGCATTGAAAAGGATGACCGTCTGGGCGGCGTTTGCCTGAATGTGGGCTGTATTCCAAGCAAAGCCCTGCTCGATTCCAGTGAATACTATCATCTGGCAAAAGATCGTTTGGCCGAACACGGCATAAAAACCGGAAAGACGAGCCTTGACCTGGCTGTTATGATGGCCCGAAAAGAAAAGGTTGTCCAAGAGCTGACCGGCAATGTTCGGAAACTGTTGGAAGGAAATAACATTACGATCATTCAAGGCACGGCACGTCTTGCCGGAGAAGATCGCGTTGAGATTCAGCTGCCCGGCGCTTCTTCCGGCAAAAAAAACATGCAAACCATTGGCGCCAAATCGATTATTCTGGCCACCGGAAGCGCGCCGGTACAGGTTAAGGGTATGGAATTTGACGGAAAACGGATCGTCACGTCCACGGAGGCTTTGGCGTTCAACACGGTTCCCAAGCATCTGGGTGTCGTGGGCGGCGGATATATCGGTCTTGAGCTCGGATCCGTGTGGGCGCGTCTTGGCGCAAAGGTGAGCGTGATTGAAATGCTGCCTCACATTGCCCTTACGCTGGACGGACAAGTGGGCCGCGCCCTGGAGCGAATTCTTAAAAAACAAGGACTTGACATTCGGCTCAACACCCGTGTGTCCGGCGCAAAGGTTCAAAAAAACACGGTTCGGGTAACCCTGGAAAATAAAAATAAAAAAGAGACCCTTTCCTGCGATCGATTGCTGGTTGCCGTGGGAAGGCGTCCCCTGACACAGAATCTGGGCCTGGAAGACGCCGGTATCCATATGGATTCCGAAACCGGTCATATTCCGGTGGATGAATCTTTCCGCACCAATGTTCCGAGTATTTATGCCATCGGCGACCTCATACCGGGCCCCATGCTGGCCCACAAAGCTTCGGCCGAGGGCATTGCTGCGGTGGAATGTATTGCAGGGCTTCCCGGAGAAGTGAATTATGATGCCATTCCGGCGGTGATCTATACCTGGCCGGAAGTGGCCTGTGTGGGAATGACCGAAGAACAGGTCAAACAGAGACATATACCTTTTTGTGTGGGGACATACCCGTTCTCAGGGGCTGGCCGCGCCCGCTGCATGGGAGAAAAGGATGGCTTTGTCAAATTGATCGCCCATGGCAAAACCGATCGAATCCTGGGGGTTCATATCATCGGTCCCCGGGCGTCCGATATGATAGCAGAATGTGTGCTGGCAATGGAATTCGGAGCGAGTTCAGAGGATATCGCCCGAACCGTTCACGGCCATCCGACCTTTTCCGAAGCACTTCATGAGGCGGCCATGGCGGTGCGAAAATGCTCGATTTATGCATCCTGATAAGAAAATAAGCGTTATTTTAAATTTAAGGAGTGACCATGGCCGATTATGATTATGACATTGGGGTAATCGGCGGCGGCGCGGCCGGTTTGACCGTCACATCCGGTGCAGCCCAGCTCGGCGCAAAAACCCTTCTCGTTGAAAAGGAAAAAGAACTCGGCGGCGACTGTCTTCATTTTGGCTGTGTTCCCAGCAAGACGCTTATCAAGACCGCCCATGTATATCACATGATGAAACATGCCGAAAGATACGGATTGCCCGCCGTCCAGGCGCCGCCAATCGATTTTAAAAACGTGTCCCACAGAATAAAATCAGTTATCGAAGTCATCCAGAAACACGATTCAGCGGAACGGTTCTGCCGTTTGGGGGCAAAAGTAGAATTCGGCATGCCTGTTTTTACGGATGAACATTCCGTTCAATTGAACGGGAAAACCGTTTCAGCAAAAACCTGGGTGATTGCCACCGGTTCTTCGCCGTTTATTCCACCCGTAAAGGGACTGGATAAGACCGGTTATATCACGAACAAAGAAATATTTTATCTGGACCGTCTGCCCAGGTCCATGGTCATCATGGGCGGGGGGCCCATTGGAAGTGAGATGGGACAGGCATTCAACCGGCTTGGAACCAAAGTGTATATTGTGGACCGGGGAGATCAGGTTCTGGGAAAAGAAGATAAAGACATGGCTGATACGGTCAAAAAAGTCATGGAATCCGAAGGCGTCGAGTTTTATTTAAATGCTTCCATCGAGGCCGCCAGGGATCTCGGCAGAGAGAAAGAGGTGGTCATCACAGACAAAGACGGTACATCCGTCACCCTGAAAGCCGAAACCATTATGGTTGCGGCGGGAAGGGCACCCAACATCAATCAAATGGGTCTCGATGATATCGGCGTCAAGGTCAACCGATTTGGAATAAATGTCGATAAACGGTTGAGAACCAACCACAAGCATATCTACGCAGCAGGCGATGTCAACGGCGGATATCTTTTCACCCATGCGGCCGGGTATGAGGGCGGCATTGTGGTCAGCAACGCTGTTTTTCGGTTTCCGAGGAATACGGATTACACGTATCTGCCCTGGTGTACTTACACTGATCCTGAACTGGCGAGTATCGGCATGAACGAAAAGACGGCCAAATCTAAAGGAATCGAGTATTCGATCATCGTTGAAGAATTTAAAAACAATGACCGGAGTCTTGCCGAGGGGGAAAAAATCGGAAAAATCAAAATGCTGCTGGATGAAAAAGAAAAACCCATAGGGATTCAGATTGTCGGCCCCCATGCCGGAGACCTGATCAGTGAATGGGTGGCGGTGCTAAACGGAAAGGTAAAACTGTCCACTCTGGCGGCGGCGGTTCATCCGTATCCGACCATCAGTGAGATCAACAAAAAAATCGCCGGAACATTTTTTGCGCCCAAGATTTTTTCGAAAAAGATAAAAAAAGGACTCAAGTTCTTTTTCAATCTCAAAGGCCGGGCCTGCGGATTTGAAGCGGGGGAAGAATAAAAAGAAAGGAACCAGCAGACATGGAGACATACTACAAACCCGAAGATTTACTTAAATTCGAAGAAATCGGGAAAGACTCACCGGAACTGGCGAAGAAGTTTTTCGAATATTACGGCGCTGTATTTGCGGAAGGCGAACTTACGGAAAGAGAAAAATCTCTCATTGCCCTTGCAGTGGCACATGCCGTCCAATGCCCGTATTGCATCGATGCCTATACACAGACATGCCTTGAAAAAGGGTCTAACATGGCGGAGATGACCGAGGCAATCCATGTGGCAGCGGCCATACGCGGCGGTGCTTCTCTGGTACACGGGGTACAAATGCGAAACATTGGCGAAAAGATATCCATGTGAAAGGATGTTGTGGGGTTGGGATCGTGCTGAAGGAAAAATTGCCAAACACATCGACCGGTGAAAGTCAGACGATACCTGAAAGAGAAGGCGACGATATCACGCCTTTCGGTCTGACGCTGGCTTATCACGGCATTGATTTAAAGCGGATTGAAACGTGTGTCTTACAGGTTAATGTCGGATTTTTGTGCAACCAAACTTGCAGGCACTGTCATCTAACTGCAGGACCCCATCGAACAGAGAACATGGATGATACCGTTGTCGACGAGGTCATATCCTATGCGAGAAGAAGCGGATTCGACACCATTGACATCACCGGCGGCGCCCCTGAATTGAATCCTCATACCATCACGCTGATCCAGGGCATTGTCTCCTTTGGCAAACGCATCATGATCCGTTCTAATCTCTCCGCACTGAATGATGGCACAAAAGAGCACCTTATCGAGCTTCTTAAAGCAGAAAAAGTGGTTGTCGTGGGGTCTTTACCTTCTTTGAATGCCCTCCAGGCGGATTCTCAAAGGGGTTCCGGCATATTTCAAACCAGCATCGATGCGCTTATAAAACTGAACGCCATTGGATACGGACAGGAAGGTTCCGGACTTGAGCTGAACCTGGTATCCAATCCCACCGGCGCGTTTCTTCCACCTTCTCAGGCAGAAACGGAAAAGAGATTCCGCCAGGTATTAAGAAGAAAGTGGGGTATTGTATTCAACAATCTGTATAGCTTTGCCAATGTGCCTCTCGGCCGGTACCGTCAATGGCTGGTCGAAACCGGCAATCTTGAAGGGTATATGAAAAAGCTTTATTCGAGCTTCAATTCTTGTGCGGTGGACGGGTTGATGTGCCGATCACTGGTTTCCGTCTCCTGGGATGGTTATCTTTACGATTGCGACTTTAATCTTGCCAGGGGAATTTTTATGGACCGGCGCAAAATTCATGTCTCTGAAATGCCGGGTCCCCCGAAACCCGGCAGCCATATTGCAACGGCCGATCATTGTTACACCTGCACCGCAGGCTCGGGATTTACGTGAGGAGGGACGATTGAGTCCTGAGGTTCAGGAATAAAATTGATTCATTTTTATATTGAAAATTAGGTTTGTTGGAACTGGCCAGAAATAGATGGCCAATGCATTCAAGGAAAGAG
>CAZQAF010000053.1:19291-24417 GCA_964591175.1 uncultured Desulfobacteraceae bacterium
AAAGAGGAAAGAGTAAAGAGGGTAAAGGAAACCACTATTAAACGCAATTATTCTGAATAATAAAACATTCCTATTACCTATAATCAAGGATTCTTGCTCGATAGAGGAAAGTGGGAGAAAAATTAAATCATGGATCCAAAAGAATTTATCACACAGATAGACGTTGATGGCAAGGTTTACGATGTTTCGGATATCACGCTCTTGGAGAAAAAAGGGATCGCCGATATCCAAAGACTTCCGTTTTCCGTTAAAATACTGGTTGAAAACCTGTTGAGAAAACTGGACGGGCGAACAGTAAAAGAAAAAGATGTGATAAACATCGCTCGCTGGCAAAAGCAGTATGATCAACCTGTTGAGATACCGTTTCATCCGGCCCGGGTGCTGATGCAAGATTTCACCGGGGTTCCAGCCGTGGTGGATCTTGCCGCCATGCGGGATGCGGTCAAAGACCTTGGCAAAGATCCCATGAAGATCAATCCGTTGGTTCCGGTAGATTTGATTGTCGATCACTCCGTTCAGGTGGATTATTACGGAACAAAAGATTGCCTGGAAAAAAATGTCGCCAAAGAATACGAAAGAAACAGGGAAAGATATGCCCTCTTGAAATGGGCTCAAAAAAGCTTCGACAATTTCAGGGTCGTCCCGCCGAATTCCGGTATATGCCACCAGGTGAATCTTGAGCATATCGGAAAGGTCGTGATGACCCGGGATTCAAACGGCGTTCAATCGGCCTACCCGGATACCTTGGTCGGCACGGACTCGCATACCACCATGATCGACGGTATCGGCGTGGTGGGATGGGGGGTCGGCGGCATCGAAGCGGAAGCCGTAATGCTGGGGCAGCCGTATTACATGTCGATTCCCCAGGTGGTGGGCGTCCGTCTGACGGGTGAGCTGAAAAAAGGCGTTACAGCCACCGATTTGGTGCTGGTGATTACCGAACTTCTCAGACAGCATCATGTGGTGGAAAAGTTTGTGGAATACTTCGGCCCGGGCATCAAGAATTTGACGGTTCCCGACAGGGCCACCATTTCCAACATGACGCCGGAATACGGCGCCACCATCGGGTTTTTCCCGGTGGATGAAAAGACCATTGAATATATGGAGCTGACCCATCGGGGGCGTCGAGCCAATCTGGTGGAAATCTTCACACGGACACTGGGGCTTTTTTATAACGGGGATGAGGTCCCGGAATATACACAAGTTCTTGAGCTGGATCTTTCTTCGATCACCCCTTGTGTTGCCGGCCCGGCAAGACCGCAGGATAGAATCGAGCTTCCGCGTTTAAAAGAAAAATTTGCAGATTTGAGATCCGCTGACACGAAAGCGTGTTCGGTGAATCTTGACGGGGAAGCGACTTCTATCGAAAACGGGAGTATCGTCGTTGCCGCCATCACTTCGTGCACGAATACCTCAAACCCATTTGTTTTGATCGGCGCAGGACTGCTGGCGAAAAATGCCGTCGATAAAGGGTTGAAAGTGCCTGCTTTTGTGAAAACGTCTCTTGCGCCAGGATCAAAAGTGGTGATTCGATATCTTAATGATGCCGGCTTAATGCCCTATCTCGAAGAACTTGGATTTCATCTGGCGGCCTTTGGATGTACGACCTGTATCGGAAACAGCGGCCCGCTGCATCCTGAAATCGAGAAAGCCATAGCCGAAAACGATCTCACCGTTGCGTCTGTTTTGTCGGGAAATCGAAATTTCGAGGCCAGGATCCATCAGAGCATTAAGGCCAATTTTTTAGCATCTCCCATGCTGGTAGTGGCTTTTGCTATTGCGGGACGGATCGATATCGATTTGACCGAAGAGCCCCTTGGACATGATCCGAAAGGTGCACCGGTGTTTTTGACGGATATCTGGCCCGGAGACGATGAGATCAGAAACCTGGTGAAACTGCATGTAAAAAGTGATTTTTTCAGTGAAGAATACGACAAAATTTTTGATGGGGATCGATTCTGGAATTCGTTGAATGTTCCGGAAAGCAAGACTTTCCATTGGGACCCAAAATCTACTTATATTAAAAAACCGCCTTTTTTTGAGAACTTCGGTCCGGAACTTGTCAAAACATCGGATGTAGCGGATGCTTGCGCACTTCTTATCCTCGGCGATTCGGTGACGACGGACCACATTTCCCCGGCCGGCGCGATACCTGCCGGCTATCCGGCCGGAAAGTATCTTATCGATGAAAATATTTCGCCGGATGCATTTAATTCATACGGTTCCCGAAGAGGAAACCATGAAGTCATGATGCGAGGGACGTTCGGAAACATCCGGATTAAAAATAAACTGGTATCGCCCAAGGAGGGAAGTTTTACGATAAAATTTCCGGACAGATCGGAGATGTTTGTTTACGATGCGGCCATGAAATACATTTTCGAATCCAGACCTCTCGTTGTTTTGGGCGGCAGGGAATACGGAACAGGCTCTTCAAGAGACTGGGCCGCCAAAGGGACGGCGCTTCTGGGCGTAAAAGCAGTGATCGCATCGTCCTTTGAAAGGATACACCGGAGCAATTTGGTCGGGATGGGCGTGTTGCCCCTTGTATTTAAGAACGGTGAAACCGTTAACATGCTTGGCCTGGCCGGTTCAGAGACTTTTTCCATCAGCGGAATCGAAGATATGCATCCCAGGAAGACCCTATCCGTCAAAGCAGTCAAAGAAGACAACCAGGAAGTTCATTTTGACGTCATTGCCCGTCTCGATACGGAAGTGGAAGTCGATTACTTTCTGAACGGTGGTATTTTGCAGTATGTGCTTCGAAAGATCCTGTCCGAGCAATAGCATCATCTTAAGCCCTGAATATATAAAAACCAAATGCTTAGGGGATGTCAACATGGATGTTAAAGATCTGATCAAGCCGTTTTCAATTAAGACGCTGTCTCTGCCCGGCCGGGTGGTGATGGCGCCCATGACCCGAAACAGATCTCCCAACAACATTCCCGGTCCCGAAGTGGCGAAATACTATACAAGACGGGCGGAAAACCATGTGGGGCTGATCATTACGGAAGGAACGGTGGTGGATGCCAGCGGCCATGCCTATCCTGATGTTCCGAATTTTTACGGGAAAAAGGCGCTTAAGGGATGGAAAAATGTGGTGGAAAGCGTTCACCGTGCCGGAGGCAAGATTTTCCCACAACTCTGGCATGCCGGAAGTTTTCGGCAAAGGGGTATGACGCCGGATCCGTCTCTACCGGGCTATGGTCCTTCAGCACTGCTGCATCCTGGCATCGAAGACGGCGAGCCGCCCAGGGAAATGTCCATCAGCGATATCGACGAGATCATCCTGGCATTTGCAAAGGCGGCGGGCCATGCAAAAGACATCGGGTTCGACGGCATCGAAATTCATGGCGCCCACGGATACCTGGTGGATCAGTTCTTCTGGAATCGAACCAACAAGCGGCCGGATCGCTATGGCGGGGACACCATTGGTGAACGGACTGCTTTTGCCCGTGAATTAATTCAGGCGATAAGGGAAAAAGCAGGTGTAAATTATCCCATCTGCCTGCGAATCTCCCAGTGGAAACTGGGAGATTATGATACCAAGTTGGCCAAAACTCCCAAGGAACTGGAAACCTTTTTAACGCCTTTATCCGAAGCCGGGGTGGATATCTTTCACTGCAGCACACGACGTTTTTACCAATCTGAATTCCCTGGATCAAACTTGAATTTGGCCGGGTGGACCAAAAAAATCAGCGGGAAACCGGTAATCACCGTGGGCAGCGTCGGGCTTGATACGGATTTTGTCAGCATGCGGATCAAAGGAGAAACCGCCAAAGGTTCAGAAAAGACCGTCCACGATTTATTGGATCGACTATCCCGAGACGAATTCGATCTCGTGGCAGTGGGCCGTGCACTTTTGGCTGATCCGGCCTGGGTAACCAAAGTTATCGAAAATCGATTCGACGATATACAGACTTTTGCCATGAAATGCCTGGACACTTTATATTGAAAAGGGGAGCAAATTCGGGTTGATCATCACTTGGGTTCTTTTAATGCCCGGTCGTTGCTTGACAATGGGTTTTTCGGTGTTACTCATAAAGTATGATGTTTTATTCGGAAAATATCGACAAAGAAAAAGTTAGATCCGAGAAGATCTCAAACAAAATGCCGGTTCATTGGACATATAAACGATGTCCCATGTTATTTGCATTTAAAGAAAAGGAGGGACGTTATTATGGCTTATACCTGTAAAAATTGTGGCGCGGTGGCGGATGCGCCCGGTCATTTGTGCAATCCTTGCGGCGATACGGAAAATTGCAGCTTTTGCGGCGCTCCCAAGATTGATCCCAAACACATGTGTAAGGATAAATTGGCTGCCATGCAATATGTATGCGAAGGATGCGGCCGGGTGGCCATGGAAGAAAAACACCTCTGCAAGCCTTCTCCCATCGGATAGCTGAACAAACAAAATCGAAACAGCGGCAGAATTTTGAGTTGAAAATTCTGCCGCTTCTCCGGGTTTTATACTGATTATTGACAGCTTCGTACAGAGAAAGGAGAAGCAGCATCATGCGAACTGTTGAACAACTCTTACACGTTAAAGGAGGCGATGTCTGGTCTATTGCACCGCAGGAAACAGCTTACCGTGCATTACAAATAATGGCTGAGAAAAATGTCGGGGCGTTGCTTGTTATGGAAAATGAAAAAGTTGTCGGTATTTTTTCCGAACGCGATTACGCCCGCAAAGTCATCCTGAAAGATAAGTCTTCAAGAAACACATCCGTGAGCGAACTGATGACACGGGAAGTCGTTTATATCGACACCGATGCGACCCTCGAGGAGAGTATGGCGCTGATGACAGCCAAGCGCATCCGTCATTTACCTGTTTTGCAAAATAACCGGTTGGTCGGCATCGTCACGCTCGGCGATGTCGTTAAACAGCTCATCTCCGATCAGAAATTTGCCATTCGAGAACTGGAGAAGTACATCACCGGCGGTTAGTTACGTATTGAAGGGATATGCTTCCCGGAAAAACAATGAACTGCCATCTCGGCCATGATGTTGCTGCCGTCTTTGATGTTGGCCGTCTCCCCTTAGATTTCCAAAGCGGTTCCGGTTTACAAATACGTCTGCTACGGGGTTCTTCAGACGGATTCTTGACAGATGCGGTCATATTTGCGATA
>CAZQAF010000054.1:0-2331 GCA_964591175.1 uncultured Desulfobacteraceae bacterium
GAATCAAGGGTTACAGCATCGCATTGAAAGCCTTGGCAGAAATGATCCAGGATCGTTGAATTCATATTAATGGCATACAAACACCAATCCACGATAGCCGAAGAGCTCGGTATAAAAGCGCCACAAATTCAGGCGGTTGCAGTTCTCCTGGACGAAGGGGCAACGATTCCGTTTATCGCACGGTATCGAAAAGAAGCAACAGGGAGTCTGGATGAAGTTGAAGTCACATCGATTCGGGACCGGCTGAAGCAGCTAAAGGAACTGGATATTCGCCGGGAAACCATTTTGAAATCTCTCGAAAAGCATGGCCATCTTACAGATGAACTGAAAGCGGCGGTCTTTGCAGCCGAAACCATGGCGATACTTGATGATCTCTATCTCCCTTACCGTCCCAAGCGACGAACCAAAGCCACTATTGCCGTGGAACAAGGTCTTGAACCCCTTGCAAAGATAATATTTGAGCAAACAGGAATAGATCCGTATGCGGAGGCCGCGAATTATGTGGACGCCGGAAAAGTCATCGATTCGGCTGAGGATGCCATCACCGGCGCCAGGCATATCATTGCGGAATGGATTAATGAGGATCCTCAGGCAAGAGATCGGTTGCGCCGGTTATTTATGGAAAAAGGAACGATTAGAAGCACCGTTGCTTCCGGAATGGAATCAAAAGGTGTCAAGTATAAAGACTACTTTGACTGGGAAGAACCGGTCGCCAAGGCACCTTCGCACCGAATACTTGCCATGCGTAGAGGAGAGAGAGAGGACATCTTAAACCTTACCATAGCCCCCCCTGAAGAAGATGCCATCGCGATATTGGATCATCTTTTTGTCAAAGGAGACGGCAAGGATTCAAAACAGGTTAATCTCGCAGTTCGTGACAGCTACAAAAGGCTCCTGTCACGCGCCATGGAAACGGAAATTCGTCTGGCGTCGAAAGAAAGCGCCGACGCCAAAGCCATCAAGATATTTGAAGACAACTTGCGCCAACTCCTCTTGGCCCCTCCCCTTGGGGCCAAAAGGGTTATGGGCATCGATCCGGGGTTTAGAACAGGATGTAAAATCGCCTGTCTGGACAGACAAGGGAAATTCCTTCACCATGAGACAATATATCCTCATCTGACGGAAAAAAAGACCGGGGAAGCCGCGCAAACGGTTAAAATATTGTGCCAAAGATATCAGATCGAAGCAATCGCCATCGGCAACGGAACCGCAGGGAGGGAAACCGAAGATTTTGTTAAAGGTTTGGGTCTTGAAGAAGTTCATGTCGTTTTAGTCAATGAAAGCGGCGCTTCGGTCTATTCATCGTCGGCCATAGCTCGTGAGGAATTTCCCGATCTCGATCTGACGATACGGGGCGCCATTTCCATTGGCAGACGTCTGATGGATCCCCTTTCCGAACTTGTCAAAATCGATCCGAAATCCATCGGTGTAGGCCAGTACCAGCATGATGTGGATCAGACGTCCTTAAAACAGGCTCTAGATGATGTGGTAGTCAGCTGCGTAAATCATGTGGGCGTGGATGTCAATCAGGCCAGCATCCAACTTTTAACATACGTTTCCGGACTTGGTCCTCAATTGGCCAAAAACATCGTGGCCTTTAGAGATGAAAACGGCCCCTTTCGATCCAGAATGGACTTTAAAAAGGTGCCGCGGCTCGGTCCCAAGGCCTTTGAACAATCAGCGGGTTTTTTGAGAATAACCCGGGCCAGGAACCCCTTGGATGCAAGCGCAGTGCATCCTGAAAGCTACCCTATTGTCGATGCCATGGCCCGTGATCTTAAATGCAAGGTGACGGATTTAATGGCCGATGAAACACTCAGAAAGAAAATCGACATTTCAAAGTATGTCACGGGTACGATCGGGATACCGACGTTAAGCGATATATTGAACGAGCTGTCAAAACCGGGACGCGATCCCAGAGATTCCTTTTCAGCATTTGCTTTTGCAGACGGCATAAAAGAAATCAAGGATCTAAAACCCGGCATGAAACTTCCGGGCATTATCACCAACGTCACTGCATTCGGCGCTTTTGCAGATATCGGCGTGCACCAGGACGGACTGATCCACATCAGTGAACTGGCGAACAAATATGTAAAAAATCCCGCAGATATCGTCAAGGTTAACCAGAAAGTCATGGTGACGGTCATCGGTGTTGATATTGACAGAGGCCGAATTTCTTTGTCCATGAAAACGGCAGATTTTAAGATTTAAGTGTCGTTTTCGTCTTCGTCCGGATGATGCTTTTGCATACATTCCGGGCATATACCGTGACTGAAACCGGAATCTAATCTAAAAAAACGATTTATAATCTAAAGAAAATATCTGATGGAA
>CAZQAF010000054.1:2431-24198 GCA_964591175.1 uncultured Desulfobacteraceae bacterium
ACCGGAATCTAATCTAAAAAAACGATTTATAATCTAAAGAAAATATCTGATGGAAACGCCAACGATATCGGCATCAAGGCGTTTGCCTATAAGCCGATCGTGAAAGCCGATTTGGCTAGAATTGTCAGAAAGGTCCTGGATGAATCCAAAAACTGATTTGCGATTGATCAAGCGCCGGTTTGTCAATTCATGTTCTTTATATCCCGTGTTCAAAAACGAGGTTTGGAAGGTAACGATCCGGTCGGTATTCATTTGACATCAGAATTATCATCGCTCTGATTCAACTGCTGGAGCCTTTCGGAAATTTTCCATTGTTTCATGAGGCGGGCAACGCTCTTTGGCAGTAAATGTTCCCAGGGTTGGTTATTGATCATAAAGTGTCGGATATCACCGGCACTGATCCCTTTCTCTTCAAGCGACACTTTTCTGATGATGTGGGTTTTTAAGCCCATCGACTCAAAATAACTCAGTTTTTTTTCCCCCCAGTCATCGTATATGCTCAGAAAAAACACGGCGTCCAAAGGAACATAGTATTTGTAGAGCTCCGGCCGGTTGATCGGCAGGGGTACGATGGAGAACTCATGTGAGCGGATATGGTTTTCCTGCATCGCCGAACGAATCAGAATATATCGCTCATAGTAAGTTAAGGGGTTGGTTGTCAAGCGGCTTCTATTTGGATCAGCGGTCTCTTGACGAACCAAAGACGGATCCGGATTAGTGATTCCTACAACCATATGACGGCAGAGCAGTTTGCCGGTTAGAAGATATTTAAGATGATCATTATGAAACACCTGAAACCGGCCGTGAATAACGCCAATATCGTATTTGAAAGGTGTGTTTTCCATTATTTCAATGTAAACGGATCATAATCACCGGGCCAGAAAGGCTGATCCACCGGCGTGTCCATCAGCCCTTTGAGTTTGGCCCGGTCAAGGTGGTTCAGAATTAAATACATCAATTCTCTTTCTCGAACAGTGCCCAGCGCTCCTTGAGCGGCATTGATTTCATCAAACAGCCGCACATTGTCACGTCGAATACCCGGACCGCAGAATGTCAAGGGAACCGGTTCTCCCGAATGGATCAGCGGGCCTGAACTGGGGGTGGAATGGTCCGCAGTAAGTATAACCACCACCTCCGGATTGTCCATCAGTGGATCAATGGCCGTCCCGATGCCGCTGTCCAAAGATTCGATCACTTTCTTCTTTGCCAACGGGTCCTTGGTATGGGCGGCTTCATCCGGTGCCTTGGTGTGGATATGTATAAAATCATAGTCGTCCAGGGCATTGCAGGCCATGGATATCCGATGAGCCATATCTTTTCCCGGATCTTTTGTGTCATTCACTTTTTTAAAATCCAGACCGATAAAAGTGCTCAGGCCTTGATATACAATGCCGGATGCGATGGAAAGGCCCCGCATCCCAAAGCGCTCTTTAAAAGAAACGACGGATTTCAGTTGTCCGGCACGCTGGGTCACCATGCCGTTAATCGGTTCGAGCCCCTTTTGCAGCCGGGCATCGTTGAGCGGATGTCTTTTCAAGGTATGATATATTTTCAGTAAATAGGTTTTCAAAACCCGAACCGTATTTTGAACCGCCGTGTCGTTTTTATAATCCGACCAGGGTCTTAAATCAACAACCTTAGATCCGCGGATAAAAGGGTCCGTGTCGGTGATAAACGGCGCTGTTTTCCCGTGCAGAACCAGAATGCCGCCAAGCCCTTCGGTATGTATAAACCGAATATTCACGTCGTCCAGGCTGTATTCGTCGGCTGCGTCTATCAGAAGTTTTACTTCATCAGGGGTTGCCCTGGGTTTACCATTTACAAGAAAGAAACAACCACTTTCTTCTCTCAAGCCGGCAAAATGAGCCAATACTGCGACATCATCGGCGGCTAAATCAATGCCGGCTCCCAGTGCTTCCAAAGCCCCCCGACCCGGGAATTCATCTGCTTCATATCCGAACATGGCAAAATGGGCATTCTCACTCGGCAGGGCCTGGCCGAGCAGAGCGGCGTGATACAACCCGTTTGCACCTGAAGCGGCAATTTTATCCATAAAGGGCGTGCGTGCCGCCTGCAGCGGCGTTTGATAAGCCAACTCGGCATATGAGCGGTCTCCCAACCCGTCCAGTAGAATAAGAACGCATTTCTTTGACATAACGATCACTCACAATCGTATAAAATGAGCTTTCAGAAATACACACGCTTTTTCGCTTTACTCATCCCGCTATATTGCGAGAGAATACTGGAATACATTTTCATCGATCATCTCGATCTATATATCTCATATCTATTTGAAATAACGATTAGACTTTTGCCCAAACCTGTGGTACGCGTATTATCCATGAAACCTAAAATAGCCTTGCGCAACTTATTTTCCGATGTGGACAAACTGAAGCAATTTTCCCTTGAAAACGGATTTAACGGCATTGACTGGAATATCGAAATAGACTCAATGCCGGATACGCCGGCGGCAGAAACCAAATGGGCAAACCACCTGGCAAAACTGAACCCTTTGGAATTACGCTATCATTGCCCCTTTAAAAAAATTGATATCGGCCATGAAGATCCTGGACGAATAAAAACGGCACTGGCGCTTTTTTACCGTATCATACGACTGGTCGCCAAAGCGGACGGCAAATACCTGACCATTCACGTCGGGCTCGGTCATGATACCACTCGCATCCTCTCCTGGAACGCGACCATCGACAATTTGCGGCGGCTTGTTCAGCATGGTTCTGAATACGGGGTAAAAATTTGTCTGGAAAACCTGGCTTGGGGGTGGACCAGCAAGCCAAATCTCTTTGAAAAATTGATTCGTAAAAGCGGTGCCTGTGTCACATTTGATATCGGCCATGCCCATGCATGCGAGGTCATCAACAGCCAGTACTATACTGCCGAGGATTTTATAACACCTCACGCCGACAGGGTTTTAAACGCCCACATCTATCACACCGAAATTGCCGGTGCCGGCCACATACATCCTGATCGAATCCAGGATATCGATCAGCGCCTCGACATACTTCAAAAAACAGCCTGTAACTGGTGGGTCATCGAACTCAATAACATTGAAAAATTAATACAGACCAAAAATCTCCTCGATATTTACTTAAGGGAACAGTATTTAGAATCCGCAGCGAATTGAAGCCGCATATCTCTTTGTGGAAAAATAGAGATCGAACACTATGTATTACCCGAATCAAGTCAGAACTCGATTCGACGCTGCATTATTGCGTCTGGGCCACGGTCATCCCTTTTGTAATGCCTTGCCCGCCAATGATTTTGCATATGGAAATTTTCTTTTTGACTTTCACCACCCGAATGGTCCCCACTTTCTCAAGGCTCTGATCCAAAACCTCACCGGTATCGGGATCCCTCAAAACCTCTGATTTTCCCACATCGAAAACCTGCCCCACACTCACGCCTTCTCTTGTGCCGCGATTGATATAAACACTGCCCTTTTTGGCTAAAATTACCGTCCCTGTCCAAGGGATACTCTCCAACTTGGCGGTCAAAAATGTTACCCCTTCATCAACAGCCTTTTCCATGGCTTTTCCGGCGTTTGTCTTTTTGAATCCGCCGATATCGCCGCTGAATCCGCCTTTGCTAAGTCCCAGCTTGAGTCCGGTTTTGGATACTTTCCCGTAACACTTTTTTGAAGCCATAACCTGTCCCGTACTGGAATCAACAATGTACATCACAACATTTATCTCAGCCTCACTTTTGCCGCCGCCGATTCGGATACCCTTGAAGCTGAATCCGCCCGATCCGCTTTGAGTTGTATCGGTAAAATGGGTAATATCTCCCTTAACCAAAAGTTGTGCCGGTGTCATCTGGCCTGTTACCACTTTTTTTCCTCCTCCGGCGGCCCTTGAGCTCGCGGCAAAGTCTTGCTCCTGAATGGCCTCGCGCCGCATATCCTTTTCTCCCAAGACAATAAATTTTCCGGTCTGATTCAAGGCATCGGTAAGGACCGCACCCCAGGCATCACCGAGGCTCCACTGCCCTCTCCAATTGGATCGATTTTCAAATTTGGCGACACTTATGCTGTAACGCAGCCCCCCTTCAGCGGCATTACATTTACCAAAAGGTAACATCATCATGAAAAACAGAACCCACACCGCTAATACACCAAGACCCTTTTTCATTTTGTCCTCCTGATATGCTGTTATTGGTTCCCCTTTTTAAACGCGAACTTAGATGAAATCGTTTTATCTGTCAATGCGGGTGATCCGGATATGGCGGCGTCTCCCTGATGAAGCGGGCTCATGTAGTCAGAAATTTCTGGTCATCTCAGCCAGCGCACTGCCGGCTTCATAGGCTTCTTCAAGGTAATCCGGATGTTTTAATATGTCCTCTTCGAAATCCAGTCTGCGAAACAGCAAAGATCGATAAAGCTCCGTATCCAAGGTGTCGAAAAAATATTTGACCGTCAAAAGGGCACCTTCAAAAAGCTTTTTGCCCTTCGTTGCCCCGGCTGAAATAAAAATGCCTTTTCGTTTTGGCTCCCATTGCCCGAAAGGTACCTTGTCTATCCAATATTTTTTTACCCACAGCGACTGGCACCGATCCATTAAAATTTTCGTGTGGGCACTTACGGTATAAAAAAAGATAGGACTGGCAAGGATCAATCCTTTGGCCAACAGGATCTGATTCACAACCTGTTGGAAATCGTCTTTTATGGCGCATCGCCCATCCTTTTTGCACGCATAGATTTCAAGACAAGGGGATATCTTTAAGTCTCTTAAAATGATTTCATCAACCTGTGCGCCGGCGTCAACAGCTCCTTGGACAGCATGCTTGAGTAAGGTGGCGGTATTTCCCCGGCGCCTGGGACTTCCATAAATTGCCAAAATTTGCGCCATTTCTTCTCCTTAAGTGAAGGTATAAAAGCACTAAACTCTTTATTATTTGAATTTCATGTCTTATGTCAAGGCGGGATATCTTTTGACAACGATTTATAAATGGTCTAAGGGAGAATGATTTTTTGAAACCCGCTCTATGAATAAAAATTGATTGTTTTATGAAACCCATCGATCCATCAAAATCAGGACAGGAATCTCTGTCCGGCGTGATGTGTGCAGCATCGGCATTTTTGATCTGGGGGCTGAGCCCTATGTACTGGAAAGTATTGCGCCAAATTCCCGCCCTTGAGATTATTATGCATCGCGTCATCTGGTCTTTTTTATTTCTGATCATTTTACTTGTGTTCCTAAGATACGGGAACGAATTCACGGCGTCCTTAAAAAAGCCGCGAACCTTCGCGATACTGATTCCGACGACAATACTGCTTGGATGCAACTGGTTCATTTACATTTGGGCCGTTAACAATGATCATGTTCTCCAGGCAAGCCTCGGATACTTTATCAATCCGTTGATCAACATCTTGCTGGGCATGATTTTTTTAAGGGAACGATTGAGACGTCTGCAGACGGTGTCCTTGATACTGGCGTTCGTCTCGGTATTATATCTGACCTTTCAATACGGGGAATTTCCCTGGATCGCGCTGTCCCTTGCCTTTGCATTCGGATTTTACGGGCTGATTCGAAAAGTGGCCCCGATCAGTGCGCTGGTCGGCCTCTCCGTTGAGATGCTTCTGCTTTCGGGTCCTGCTTTGGGATATATTCTGTTTTTGTATATTAGAGGCGTCGGCGCTATATTTCACATCAGTGTCAGGATCGATCTTTTTCTTGTGGGGACCGCTTTTTTGACGGCCTTTCCACTACTTCTTTTTACACTAGGGACAAAACGGCTCCATCTTTCTACTGTCGGCTTTTTGCAGTATATCGCACCGACCAGTATGTTCCTTTTGGGGGTCTTTTTATACAACGAGCCGCTTTCAAGCGCTCAAATTTTCGCTTTTGTGTTGATTTGGATTGCCCTTTTTATCTATTCAGTAGATGCGGCAAGGTATTACCGGATGAGCACACATCCGCCGAATCCGACTATCGCTTAAAAAAACAAGGAAGCAAAATGAAACCGGTTAAAGACGTTTTTGACGAGTGGAGCAAAGCCGGACGCGGGGACGATATGGCAAAACGGCATTGGCCGCGGGTCAAGCAGGCTTTTTCGCAAATTTCTCCAGGTTCGGGCAACTATCTTGAAATCGGAGTGGGTAACGGATATGCCATCAGCTACATGGCCACCCATCAGTTTTCCGGAGGAAAATGTTACGGAATCGACGTGAGCGGAGAAATGGTTCGGCATTGCCGGGAAAATTTGGCCCATCTTGGCCATGTGACCATCGAGCAGGCAGATTTTTTGTTTTGGAGGCCTTCAACGCCGAAATTATTCGACATCGTCTTTTCCATGGAGGTCTTTTATTATTTTCACGACATCCAGTCCGGACTCGACAAAGCGTTTTCGATCATAGCGTCCGGAGGACAGTTGTGGGTCCTTGTCAACTTTTATCTTGAAAATACGATCAGCCATGACTGGCCCCGGCGGGTCGGTACGCCGATGCAATTATGGTCGCAGGCGGACTACAAAAAAGGTTTTGAAAAATCCGGGTTCGCGGATGTAAATCAACAATTATTGACCGATAAAAATGCTGAAGATGGCATAACATTGTGTACCGTCGGCAAAAGGCCGGCGGTCTGAATCCGTTGATCTTTTTTCTTCGAAAACATCTATGAATTGTGTAATTCTTTTCACAATTCATAGATGTTTTTTTCTCATTATCTCACGCCGTTTTGAGCAGAACACACCAAAACCACCTAAAAATACTATAATATTAAATATTATATCTTCTGGCATAGCTTTTGCTAGACCTTTTTGTACCTCATGGCCGGAACATGGACTGGCTGCTGCGGCTGTTTTGAATATCGATTTCTGTTTAAGCGGTAGCAAAATTTATTAAAATTTCTACAGGTGTCAGAAATGAGGGGTAAAAACATCGGATTTGTGTCAACACGCTTTGCCGGAATCGACGGCGTGTCACTGGAAGCCAGCAAGTGGTCGGAAGTGCTTGAACAAAACGGCCACCAGTGCTTCTGGTTCGCCGGTGAATTGGATCGAAATCCGGAAAAGAGCTTTCTTGAACCCAAAGCGCATTTTCAGTATGCCCGGAATCGCTGGATCAATTCACAGATCTTTGGTAGAAAGCGGAGAAAGCATGTCGTTACCGAATCGATACATGCTCTGAGATCTTTTTTGAAAACCCGGCTTTATACTTTTCTCCACCAGTTTCACATCGATCTTCTGATCGTTGAAAACGCCCTCACCATACCCCTTAACATTCCTTTGGGGCTCGCTTTATCGGAAATCATCGCGGAAACACAAATTCCTACAATCGCCCATCATCATGATTTCTACTGGGAAAGGGAACGCTTCTCAGTAAACGGGGTGAGCGATTATTTAAGGATGGCATTTCCACCCAATCTCCCCGGCATACGGCACGTCGTCATCAATTCAGAAGCGCAGGAACAGGTGGCTTTGCGTCTGGGGATATCTTCGACGGTCATCCCAAATGTTCTGGATTTCGATCATCCGCCTGTCGTGGACGAAGAAAAAGTTTTGTCTTTTCGAAAGAGCCTTGGGTTAAATCATGATGATAAGATAATACTTCAGCCTACACGCATTATCCGTCGAAAAGGGATTGAGCAAGCCATTGAGCTGGTAAAGGGATTGAAAGATCCCCGGTATAAGCTGGTTATATCCCACGAAGCCGGCGATGAGGGTTTTGAATACGCGCAATGGCTTAAAGACTATGCATTGGAACGCGGGGTAGACCTTCGCATGCTGTCGACTCAAATATCTGATCCTTGGAATGGGAACGGACATCTCGAACCGACGTTTACGCTCTGGGACATATATCCCTGTGCGGACCTGATTACCTACCCGAGCATCTGCGAAGGATTCGGCAATGCACTGATTGAAGCCGTCTATTTTAAAAAGCCGATATTGGTCAATCGATACGCCACATTTATCAGGGATATTGAACCCAAAGGCTTTAAACTGATCGTCATGGATGGATTCTTAACGAAAAAAACCGTTCGTCAGGCAAAAGAGATTATCGAATCTTACGAACTCAAAGAAAAAATGGCAAATACCAACTATGAAGTCGCCGCCCGTCACTATTCATATAACGTCCTTCAACAGCAATTGAATATTATTATGAAGGATTTTTCTTTCCTACCGGAGCGGAAGCCATCAAAGAAATCATCCGACTCACGCCATGTCCTCTATTTTAAAAGATCGGATTCTCCGGTTCAGCATGAGCGGTTGAGGGCCAGCGTCACCATGGAAGCATCCAAATGAATGATATAACATAATATGTATCGCTCTTATTACAATCTTGCTGAAAAGCCATTCAAGTTAACCGCGGATCCCAAGTTCCTTTGGCTCGGTGAAAAACACAAGGAAGCCTTGGCAACCTTAAAGTATGGCGTCATCGACCAGAAAGGATTCATCCTTGTCTCCGGAGACGTTGGGACGGGTAAAACAACGTTAATAAATGCGTTGTTGGAAAATATCGATGAAAATATACTGGTCGCTAACATCAAAGATCCCGCACTTAATCTGATCGATTTTTTAAATTTTATTGCAATATCATTCAATATTTCCCAAAAATTTACAAGCAAAGTCGATTTTATTGTTTATTTCAGCCAATTTTTGAAAAAGGTATATTCAGAAAATAAATGTGTTCTGCTTATTATTGATGAAGTTCATAGTTTATCTAAAGAACTTCTTGAACATATTCGACTCTTATCGAACATCGAACTTCCCGACGAAAAACTCATCAATATCTTCTTTGTGGGCCAAAATGAGATACATCAAACGCTGGCATTACCGGAATGTCGCGCCATTAGACAAAGAATCAGCTTGGCTTATCAGATTAAACCGTTATCAGAAAGTGAAACATCGGAATACATCAAACATCGACTGAAAATTGCCGGTACTGAAAAAGTAATTTTTACAGAGAGTGCCGTACGGGAGATATATCATTTTTCCAACGGGTATCCGCGCCTAGTAAACATTATTTGCGATCTTTCACTCTTAGCAGGATATTCTCAGGATCTGAAAAAAATTACCCCGGCCGTTGTGCTGGAATGTTCTCAAGAATATAATTTCATAAACAACACCATTGAGTACACACCTTTAAATTCAAAAGAGTACTACAATCCCGAGTTCCGATTTCATTATACAAATTGTCCTTTTTCCAAAAATATGGCAGTAGAAGATTCATTTTTCGAAAAAACAAAAACTCAGGATATGTCTTCATCTCAGCCGGCAATCACCCGAGAATCTTCGACCTTAAAACAAGATACTCGCTATCATAATAATGAAAGTGTTATAACGGCTGCAGCGAGACAGATCCGAAAAAAACTGTTCCCCCGAACATCGCCGGTATCTTTTGCCTCGCGATGGCAAAATACATTGTTGTCCTGGGTGACTGCAGTATCTTTGACAGGGTGGTTGAGAAGAAGGCAGTATTTCTGGGTGCCTGCTGTATTTTTGACGCTTATCATCATTGTTCTTGCAGGATTTTACCAGAAAGAAGCTGCTTTGAAAGACCGCGGGCAAAAACCGGCAGTGGCCGAATTCAATGTGGTAACAACTTCCGCCGCTAAAGCAGATTCTCATATCATCCCCGAGACACCAGAAAAAAAGATGGCCAAAATTCCATCGGAGCTATCTCAAAAAACATCGCCCGCTGACTCATCGAAGACATTAAAACCCACCCCATTTGAACTGGCGAAGAAATCCCTCGATCAAAGAAATTTCAGCCAAGCTGTTGAATTGTTTGAGCAGGCCACGGCTCAAAACCCAACGAACGCGCCGGCAATTAAAACTTACTATTCATTGGCGCTTCGAAAACAGGCGGAAACCATTCTTGTAAAAGACCCCTATACATCCAAAAAATTATTGGTTAAGGCAGTCGAGGTTAATCCTAAAAATGCCGCGGCTTTTTTTGATTTAGGAAAGCTTCATACAAAATCAAAAGATTACAAAAAAGCCATAATAGCCTATCAAGAGGCTGCGAATCTAAACTACCGTTCTTCGGATGCATATTATAATCTTGGTTTTATCTATGCATCAACCAGAGATTATGCAACTGCTGAAAAAATGTTTCTCCGTGTCGTTGATTTAAGTCCTCAATATATCGACAAAGTGCTTTTTAATCTTGCCGTAGTTCAACAAAAACAGGGGGAAAAACAGCAATGCATAGAAAACCTTGAAAAAGCAATTAAAATCAATCCCAACAATCAAAGGGCTCAGCAATATCTCCATCGGCTTAAAAATGATAAAGTGGTGTCCTAATGGCATTCGGTACACATCGAAAAACAATCCGGGCTTTATGGGTATTATTATTTCTCTGGATTTTCAGTGGTTGTGCATACCAGCACCCTCCCCTCCAGCCGGCATCTGAAGAAACGCGTCCCCCTGTTGAAATCAAAACCGAAACGCCTGTCCCGGAACCTGAAACGCCTGTCGAACCGAAACGTGAAACAAACGTAATCGTACCTGAAAAGCGAGCTTTAGAAATACCCACTCCACCACCGTCAACATCCGGTCTCTATTCACACAAGGTGCGCTGGCCGGAAGAAACACTCTCTCACATTGCAAAATGGTATACCGGCACCGTGAAAAATTGGAAAGCCATTGCCAAAGCCAATCCCGAACTGGATCCAAAAAAGATTGACACCGGCGATACGATTTTCATCCCCGAAGATCTGTTAATCTCTCGCAAGCCAATGCCTTTTTCCTTCCTGCATCCTTTGGTCCGTAAAAAAGCCAAACCGCCGGCTTCACCGAATAGGAAAGCCATACCCTCTGTTTCACCGAAACTGTTTAGCCCCACAGACATTGAATCGCCTCCAGTGGAATCCGATGCAGCGAAACTATTCGGCCCCATAGAATAAAAAAAGCCGTCCATCGAAGATTCCGCATTGGGGAAAAAATAGGTGTTTATTAACCCCAGAAGGGATTTACTTTTTAATTTTTCAAAATATTTGTGCTTATTCGTGTCGAAAGAAATCCCCCTTCGGTCAACGCTGTTGACACAAGCAGGTTCATTGTATAAATATTTTTCGATGATGAAACCATCAAAACATCAACATATCTCCGGCTGGTGGCTGCCGGAAGGTTTTGAACCTGAACCGGGCGAACAGGCCATCCGATCGGCAATTTTAAACGTGAACCGGCCGGTTTATCTTTTGGATCTCAACGGCCTTCCGGCCGTGGCCGACCGGGGAAAAATCACCATCGGAAGCGTCGATTCTCCGGATTCCGCCGCTTTTCCTCTGCGCGCATATGCACCCCCGCTGAACCCCGAACACCTGGGTGATCACCGGTTTAAAAACAAACATCGTCTTTGTTATGCATACATTGTGGGTGCAATGGCCAACGGCATTACATCGGTTAACATGGTGGAGGCAGCCGGAAAAGCCGGATGTGTCGGGTTCTTTGGCGCCGCCGGCCTTGCCCTCGATCAAATCGAATCCGCCATCGACCGGTTGCAGCAAAGCTTAAAAAACATTCCCTATGGCTTTAATCTGATTCATATCCCCAACGACCCTGAACTTGAAGCAGCCGTGGTACGATTGTATCTACAGCGAGAAATACGACTGGTCAGCGCTTCGGCATATCTGGATCTCACCCTTCCTCTGGTGTACTATCGCGTAAAAGGGATCCATCGTGATGCGGACGGCCGGATAGTATGCCCCAACAAGGTGATTGCCAAAGTCTCGAGAGTTGAAGTGGCTGAAAAATTTTTTTCTCCGCCGCCGCAAAAGCTTCTGGCCCGGCTCATTGACCAAAACATGATCACCCGCGAGGAAGCACAACTCGCAGGATCAGTCTCCATGGCCGACGATCTTACCGCAGAAGCGGATTCCGGCGGCCATACCGACAACCGGCCGGCGATTTCTCTATTGCCCACCATGATCGCCCTGCGTGATGAACTGGCCAAGAAATTCCAATACAAAAGTCCGCCCTGTGTGGGACTCGGCGGCGGCATCGCCACCCCCCATTCCGCGGCGGCGGCATTTGCCATGGGCGCCGCCTATATTCTCACCGGTTCCGTCAACCAATCCTGCATTGAAGCCGGAACGTCCGAAACCGTCCGTCAAATGTTGGCCGAGGCGGGTCAGGCGGACGTGACCATGGCCCCGGCAGCCGACATGTTTGAAATGGGAGTCAAGGTCCAAGTGCTCAAACGGGGCACCATGTTCCCGCTCCGAGCTGCAAAACTCTATGATCTCTATTGCAGTTATGACCGGTTTGATGCCATTCCCGAAAAACATCGACTTTCACTGGAGCGGGACTTTTTCCGAAAAAGTTTCCAGGAGGAATGGGAACAGACCAAAATCTATTTTACCCGCCACGATCCTCGGCAGGTCGAACGGGCCGAAAAAAACCCCAAACACAAAATGGCCCTTGTGTTTCGATCTTACCTGGGCCAATCCTCCAACTGGGCCAATTCGGGCGACCTTTCAAGAAAAATCGACTACCAGATATGGTGCGGCCCGGCCATGGGCGCATTTAACCAGTGGGTTAAAGGCTCATTTCTTGAACGACCTGAAAACCGCATTACGGTCACCGTGGCCATGAACCTTCTTTACGGCGCTGCTGTGGCGACCCGGGTAAACTGGCTGAAGCATCAGGGGGCTGTATTGCCGGCAGGAACGGACCATTTCTCTCCCCTGCCCATAGAAACGATCCAAGAGTTTCTGGATAGATGACACTGGATAAGACTGAACACTCGCTAAATTCGAAGTGCCGGATATCTCGAGCGATCCAGTCCCACTGCATCAACGAAAACATTCAGTATGCCGGTGATATTCAATGTTTTGACCACGTTCATATTCCCCTCTGTAGTGACTTTTTCCGCTCCGCCATTGACGGATGTTTCCACATACAGTTTCTTCATGACGTCAAAACCTTTGTGAAGCACCGGCTCGTTTGAAATAATACCGCTGACCGTGTAAATAAATTTGAAACGATTTTGCGTCCTTTTCTCACAACGAATAAATATGATATATTTTTGAACCAACGCACCAACACCTTTATCGGAAACAACATATCCATTGGGTACGAAAAAAAATCCTTTGTCGGACAGCCATGATTTCAGGTCCTGCATTATGTGCCTGGCTTCGGGAATCGAAAACTTTAAATCCGCCACCATATGCCCTCCCAAAAATACCGTAAACGCCTGATCCGGATGGTATTGTCTGGCATATCCGGACTGCATTCCGCCCAATGGATCCGGCGGCAAAAATTCGCGGGACCAACGTTTCCATTTGGCCAGGTTGATGCCCAACCGCTTCGAAAGATCCTTGTTCGTATAAAATTTGATCATAAGGCTCCCTCAAAATACTTGTTATATTAATATATCAATTCAATATCATTTCCCCAATAAAACACTCTGATAAATATTGCTGAATCTTTTATATTGTTATTAGGTTTAGATGGCGGCGATGTCAGCATCGAGCCGTTGACCTCGGAACATTCGATACATCCTATATAACTATTTGTTATATCAATATGTCAACTATAATTTTACAATCATTATCTTGCAAATACTTTTTACTTGCATTAT
Source organism: uncultured Desulfobacteraceae bacterium (assembly GCA_964591175.1). Classification (GTDB taxonomy): domain Bacteria; phylum Desulfobacterota; class Desulfobacteria; order Desulfobacterales; family UBA11574; genus UBA11574. Next base: position 15,972 of record CAZQAF010000054.1, read on the forward strand.
GATAGGCAAGCTATTAATGAGGTAGATTTTTGTCCGATGAAGCGCGCCGCAGCAAGATGCGGGGTATTCCGGCAAAGCAAATAAAGTTGAATTACCTGCTGCGTATGCTTTTAATAAGCGCTGCGCGGCTGAGAGATTATCGTTGACACAGAAAGACCTTAACACATCTCGTCATGCTCCCATTGCAATTGTCGGCATGGGATGCCTTTTCCCCAAAGCATCGGGGCTGAAAGCCTATTGGCGGTTGCTGTTTAACGGAACAGACGCCATCACCGAAGTGCCGAAAACCCACTGGGTCTGGGAAGATTTTTTCGACGCCGATCCCAAGAAACCGGATCATGTGTACTGCAAACGTGGCGGATTTATTTCACCCCTGCCCTTCGACCCAACGGAATTCGGCATTCCGCCGTCTTCCCTTGAAGCCACTGATACCTCCCAACTTCTTGGCCTTTTGGTGGCAAAAAAAGCCATAGAAGACGCCTTTGACAAAACCGATAAAGGATTCAACCGGAACAGAACCAGTGTTATTCTCGGCGTGACCGGAACTCAGGAGCTTGTAATCCCCTTAGGGGCGCGGCTTGGGCATCCCATCTGGCGTAAGTCACTTGAAAGCGCCGGCATCGCGCCCCATAAGGCCGAACAAATAATTCAGAACATATCAGATGCTTATGTTCCATGGCAGGAAAATTCGTTTCCGGGACTGCTGGGAAACGTAGTGGCCGGCAGAATTGCCAATCGTCTCGATCTTGGGGGTACCAACTGTGTGGTAGATGCTGCCTGCGCCAGCTCCATGAGCGCCATCCATCTCGGGGTGTTGGAGCTCCTTTCACAGCGAAGCGACACGGTAATCACCGGCGGCGTTGACATGCTCAACGACATTTTCATGCACATGTGTTTTTCCAAAACCATGGTGCTCTCCCCTACCGGAAATGCACGGCCGTTTTCAAAAGATGCCGACGGAACCGTTTTGGGGGAAGGAATCGGTCTGTTTGTCCTGAAACGGCTCGAGGACGCTCAAAAAGAAGGCTGCCACATCTACGCAGTTATCAGGGGCGTCGGATCCTCCAGCGACGGAAAATCACAAAGCATCTATTCCCCCAGGGCTCAAGGACAGGTCAAAGCCCTTCAAACAGCCTATGAAAATGCAGGAATCGATCCGAATACGGTTGAGCTCATCGAAGCTCACGGCACAGGCACCCGGGTCGGCGATGAGGTCGAATTTCAAGCGTTGAGCGGTCTGTTCGAAAAATCGGGTAACCAGCGTCCATGGTGTGCGCTGGGATCCGTGAAATCGATGATCGGTCACACCAAGGCGGCAGCTGGCGCCGCCGGATTGATGAAAGCGGTCCTCGCCGTCCATCACAAAGTCCTGCCTCCCACGTTGAAAGTCAGAGAACCGGACCCCAAACTGAACATCCGCCAAAGTCCGTTTTACTTGAATACCCAAACCCGACCCTGGTTTTCCAAAAAAGATCATCCCCGCCGGGCCGGAATCAGTGCATTCGGATTCGGCGGCAGCAATTTTCACGTGGTGATCGAAGAATATCAAAAGCACAAACAAACCATCGCCTGGGACGGCGCCAAAGAAATCGTCGCCTTTTCTGCTTTGAGTCAGCAACGACTCATAAAGGATGTTAAACAATTTAAAACTGTTGTGGACACCCTTTCCGCTCATGGGGACATTTTTGCCGAAGCTGCAAAAACAAGAAATAATTTTTCCGCGAAAGATCCATACCGCTTCCTGTTGGTTCTCGACATTGGAACAGATATCGCCGGCCTGTTGGACCGTGCCGTTCGGGCAGTTGACGCCAACAATTCACAATATGCCTGGCAGCATGAGAATATGTTTTACGGTGGGCCTGAATCTTTTTGGAAAATGGCTTTTATATTCCCCGGCCAGGGAAGTCAATATGTCAACATGGGCCGCGACCTGATCTGTTTTTTCCCGGAGGCCATGAACGTTCTTGAACAGGCCAACGCATTATTCGAAGGTGACGGCCTCTTGACCGATTATATTTATCCGCTTCCGGTCCAAACCAAAACCGAACAATCCTCTCATCAGGATATACTGAAAAAAACAGATATTGCCCAGCCGGCCATCGGCGCCGTCAGTATCGCCATGCTGAAAATCCTCCAACGTTTCGGCCTTCGACCCGATGCCGTCTGCGGTCACAGCTATGGAGAACTCTCGGCACTTTGCGCGGCCGGAAGGATCGACCTTGAATCCTTTTTGTCTCTCTCCATGACCCGCGGCCGCTTGATGGCCCAAGCCGGTATAGGCAGCAATCAAAACAACGGAGGAATGCTGGCGGTTCAAGCCCCGTTAAACGAACTCGAATCCCTGATAAAAGATGAAAAGCTTAAGGTGGTTCTGGCCAACCGGAACAGTCCCGTCCAGGGAGTTTTATCCGGTACATCGGACGCCCTCAGCCTGGCTGAAGAAAAATGCATAACACACGGATTCAGAACCGTTCGGCTCCCGGTATCTGCTGCATTTCACAGCGAACTCATTACAGAAGCTCAAAAACCTTTCTCCCAGGCGCTTAAAACCATTGACATTAAAGCATCGGATGTCCCTGTTTTTTCCAATACCACCGGGAATCCCTACCCTTCCGAATCTAAAAGTGCCAAACAATTGTTGGCCGGCCACCTGCTGTCTCCCGTAGATTTCTTAAGTGATATCATAAATTTATATTCAGAAGGGGTCCGGACTTTTGTTGAGGTAGGCCCCAAGTCGGTTCTGACCGGGCTGGTGAAATCGATCCTCAACGATAAGCATTTCACGGCCGTTTCTTTAGATTCCACCATGGGAAAACCTTCCGGAATCGCGGATCTGGCTAAAACGCTTTCTCTTTTGGCATCCCTCGGTCACGGCGTCGATATTGCCGCCTGGGATCCGGGGCTCAAGGATGTGAAGAAACAGCGGATGAGTATTCTGCTCTCCGGATCAAATTTCAGAAACCAGCGGTCGGAAACCGGAGGTCAGAGGCCGGAAGTCAGAGATCGGAAGTCAGAGGTCGGAAGTCGGATTTCCGAAGACAAAAAGCCGGTGATAGACACCGAAAGAACACAGCAAAATACACCACCGAATCAGCCGGAGCATCGGAAAATTCATTACAAAAATAAAAAAGATATCCAAAACGCCATGAAAACGAAACACCCGAAAAACCATATCATACTGGATGCGCTCCAAGTGCTCCAGGACGGTCTTAAATCCATGCAGGTTCTTCAAAAGCAAACCGCTGAAACCCATCAAAAATTCTTAGAAACCCAGACCCAGGCGGCAAAAAGCCTTCAGCTTATGATGGAAAACACCCAGCGGCTGGTTGAAGGGTCTTTGGGGATTCAACCGGATAAGATTACATCCTATGATCGGATCGAAGGGCAACAAAAACCTGCGAACGCCCTAAAAACACCAACAGGTTTGATCCGGACACACCCCGATCCTCAAACCCCGGTCTTGGAAAATGTGGTTCCTGAAATGTCTGACGAAGGTTTGGAACCCATTGCTTTTGAAACACCCCCTGAAGAGGCTTTTTTTGAAACTTCGGATCCGGATACCGGGATCAAAGATTCGACACCCATCGATAACGGCCGAAAAATGATTGAAGATCAGTTGCTCTCCACCGTCAGCCGGCTGACCGGATACCCGGTCGAAATGCTGGCCCCGGATATGGATATCGAGGCCGATCTCGGCATCGACTCCATCAAACGGGTGGAAATCCTCTCGGCCCTCGAAGAAAAAATGCCGGAACTCCCCACTGTCTCTCCCGATGCCATGGGCTCTCTGAAAACCCTGGGGCAGATCGTCGATTACCTCTCAGATAGACAGACGGATACGTCCGCAGTTTCCAAAACGCATTGCACGAAACACGCTTCCGCCGGACACCGGGAAATCGAAAACATACTTATAGAGGCCGTCGGCCGGCTGACCGGATACCCGATCGAAATGCTGGCCCTGGATATGGATATCGAGGCCGATCTCGGCATCGACTCCATCAAACGGGTGGAAATCCTCTCGGCCCTCGAAGAAAAAATGCCGGAACTCCCCACTGTCTCTCCCGATGCCATGGGCTCTCTGAAAACCCTGGGGCAGATCGTCGATTACCTCGCTCGCCCTCAGGCCGACCCAATGCCGGAACCCGGCACCACTCTTTCCGAGCCTGATTCTCATGCTGTGCCCGTCATAGAATCCTCGTCATCTTGCTCCCGGCAGATTTCTGATTTTCAGCCCGAAACCCTGGCCGCCGGTTTGGGCCGAAAAGCCGTAACAACCGTGAGAAAACCGTTTGTTCGAAGCAGACCGTTATTATTATCAAACGAACGCACTATATATGTCACGGACGATAAGACCGGCCTTTCACAGGCTGTTGTAGAAGAATTTATATCTCTGAACATCCAAGCCGATATCCTGTCGGAAAAACAGATTTCCGACGCCGTCAGCGGAAAGATCCCGATAATAGATGCAGCGGGTTTGGTCATCCTTGCCGAACAGTCCATGGAAAGCGGCTTTTTAAGGCAGGCATTTTCCTTAGCAAAATCCGTCGGTCCGGACCTTTTGGATTCCGCTGAAAAAGACGGGGCCCTGTTTGCCGCTGTCACGCGTCTTGACGGTGCTTTCGGCTTCAAAGGACGTGGAATAGACCATCCCTTCCAGGGGGGGCTTGCCGGCCTGGTAAAGACCGCCGCCGTTGAATGGAAAAATGTCCGTTGCCGGGTTTTTGACATCGCTCCCGGTTGGCAGGATCATGCCGACATTGCCGAAACGCTCGTATCCGAGCTGCTGTATGCAAATCCAACAGACCCGGTGGAGGTGGGTTTGGATCCGGATGCCCGGTGGGTGCCGGAACTTGAATCTTTGCCTTTTCCCCAGGGAGACCTCCGTCTTGACCCAAGAGATGTGGTGATAGTGACCGGCGGCGCCAGAGGGATTACCGCTGCCGCGGCCCGCGCTCTGGCAGAGCATGTAAGGCCGACCCTGGTGCTTTTGGGGCGCTCTTTGCCCCCGGCGCCGGAACCTGAATGGCTTAAAGGAATCGAAGAGCCTGCGGCGGTTAAAAAGGCCATTTTTGATCATGAATTTGCCGGCAGCCACAATGCGCCGGTCCTTTTGGAAAAAAGGTATAAAAAAATCAAGGCCCATCGTGAAATCGCAAAAAATCTTGAAACCATGAAAAGCTTTGGCGCCGATGTTCACTATTATTCCGTGGATGTTCGCGATGTTGATGCCGTAAATGCGATGTTAACCGATGTTAGAAGCACCATGGGCCCCATAAAAGGCATTATCCACGGTGCGGGACTATTGGCGGACTGCCGGATTCTCGACAAATCGGCAGAACAGTTTGAAGCGGTGTTCAGTACCAAGGTGGATGGTTTGCAAGCGCTATTGTCCGCTACGAAAAAAGACCCTCTCAAATACCTGGTGCTATTCTCGTCGATTACAGCCCGGGTGGGAAACAGCGGGCAGGCGGATTATGCCATCGCCAATGAAGTCTTGAATAAAATGGCGCAAAAAGAATCTGTCAAGCGTCCCGACTGCCGGGTGATTTCCATCAATTGGGGGCCCTGGGACGGCGGCATGGTGTGCTCAGCCCTCAAACGAAAATTTGAAAGCTGCGGCGTCGAGCTCATCCCCGTGGATGCCGGCGCCATGTGCATGATCCATGAAATGAAAGGCGACAAAGATTCTCCGGTGGAAGTGGTCATCGGCGCTGATATCCCCTTTGAAAAAGAAGCCGCCGGAATAAAAGAACCGGTATTGGAACCGCCCATTGTCTTAAATCAAAAAGAATCCCTTTCCGTGACGGTGCAGCGTGAAATCGATGTGGATCGCTACCCGATTCTAGGCGCCCATATATTGGATGGGAAACCCGTAGTCCCTTTCGCGCTTATCGCCGAATGGCTGGGCCATGGCGCGCTGCACGAAAACCCGGGGCTTTTGCTTCACGGCCTGGACGACATGCGTATTTTTCAGGGCATCAAGCTCAATCAAAAGAAAAAACACATCCGTCTCATGGCGGGCAAAGCGAAAAAAAAAGGCGCCGCCTTTGAAGTGGATGTTCAAATCAGAGACGGAATCAAGGACAATATCGAGGTGATCCATTCCGGGGCCACGGCCGTGTTATCCGACCGGCTGACGTCGCCGCCCGCATTTAACCTGTCTGCGTATATCGGCACCAACGGTTATTCAAAAACCATCGATGAAATCTATGAAAACATCCTCTTTCACGGGGTCGAACTTCAAGGGATCCAAGAAATTATGGGGTATTCATCCCGATTCATCACCGCACGGATTTCCGCTGCGCCGTCTCCTGCTGCATGGATGGCGGAACCCATGAGAAGCAAATGGATCGCCGATCCTTTGGTCCTCGATTCCGCATGCCAGATGGCGATCCTGTGGTGTTTTGAAGAACGGGGCATGGTATCTTTGCCCAGCTACAGCGCCAGCTATCGTCAATATCGCGATGCATTTCCCCCGGACGGAGTGATCGCCGTTCTTGAAATCAAAGATGCCGGCGGTCATAAAATTAAAGGGGATTTTACATTCCTCGATGCCCGTGAAGTGGTGGTGGCCCGGATGACCGGTTATGAAGCGGTCATGGATCAATCTTTGTCCAGAGCATTCAAACCCGAATAAAATCGTGTAACGATTTTATGAAACTCCCGCAGTTAAACATGCGGGATCTCATCCGCAAAAAAAACGCAGGCGGACAAGTCAGAGAAAAGTTTACCTGCTTTCAGGATGTGGCACCGCATTTTTGCTTCAAAAAGGATTTTAATTTTAGTCATTTTAGATACTTCATCCCGAATATGTTCTTTGACGTGCCCGTGCCATGGCTTTGAGTACATCCACATGGATATCCACATAATCGTAAACCCGGGCCTTTTTCTTTCCCGGCGCAGGCCGCAACACCCGGCCCAAATACTGCAACACCCGGCCGCTGAACTTGATGGGGGTCACCAGGAACAGCGGCGACAGATCGCCGCGGTCAAACCCTTCACCGATCAACTGCCCGGTGGCGATCAATACCCTGATCTCTCCCCGATCCAAGCGATCCAGCACCTGCCGCCGCTCGACAGGGTTCAGATCCCCGGTCAAAAGCCCGGCGGAAATCTTATACTTAAAGCGCAACATCGAGTGTAATGTCTCGCAGTGTTTTTTCCGGTCTGAAAGAACCAGACAGACCCCTTCATTGTGCCCGGCCTCTTTTGCAATGTCCGATGCGATCAAGCGGTTTCGCTCGTCGTCCAGGGTCAGTTCCGACATCATCTTGGAATATTCGTTCACCGGGTCATAATAGGGCTTGAACTTTGTCTCCCGAACAATGACCTCGGCAGCCAGTATATCGCCGGTTCGGACCAGGCGGTCCTGATCGATTTTGTGATGCACGTCCCCCAAATGCCAGAAGATGAGCCGGGACAGATTATCCCTCCGAAAAGGGGTTGCCGAAAGTCCCAGCATATACCGGGAATCGAATTCGACCACCGATTCGGTGAAGGTTCTGCTGGGGCACCGGTGGCATTCATCCACCACCAGAAAGCCGATCTTTTTTGAAACTTCCTCCGCATATTTATACAGGGTCTGAACCAAGGCAACGGTCATTTTTTCACCCATATTTATTTTGCCGCCGCCGATAAACCCTACCCGGTCCTTTGAAATTCCCAAAAACTTTTCAATCCGTTCCATCCATTGAAAAGCCAGATCCCGGGTATGCACCACGATAAGACAGGGCTGTTTTCTCCGGGCCATGAGGTAAAGCGCCATCACGGTTTTTCCGCTCCCGGTTGGCGCGCTCAATGTTCCGAAATCCTTTGATATCATGGCGTTGACCGCTGTTTGCTGAAAAGGCTTTAGTTGGCCGCCGAAACGAAAAGCAACCGGGTTTAACGTCCGGCGCTGATCATCGACCTCGTATGCGATCCCCTGCCGCCTGCAAAGCAGCATCAACTGCCGCATGTATCCTCTGGGAATCCAGAGGCCGCCTCCCCGGACCTTGTCATAAAACTTGAGCATTTTAGGCGTGCCCCGGTTCCACCGGCCCATTCGTTCGTTCTCCATCCATTTGGGGTTTGGAAACGTGAGGGTCTTCATGAGTCGGGTGCGAATTTCCGAAGGAAAGTCATAAAGCCGCAGGTTGTTGGCGAGGATAATTTTCAAATCATCTCTCCTTGGAGTTGACTATTGTCCATCCGGTGAATATCATAATTTTATTAGGATTGTCCAATG
>CAZQAF010000055.1:0-19818 GCA_964591175.1 uncultured Desulfobacteraceae bacterium
CTTGTCGGAGCGAAGCGGAGATCCCGCTTCGGCGGGGCTGCAGGGGTGAATGGCATGGTGACCCGACGAAGCTCGAAATCTTTACCCTGTTAAATAAATCAAAGATTTATTGCAAAGCATGATTTAACAGGGAAATTCGAATTTCAAATTACAAAATGATCAAAACTGGCGTTCCACCGAAAAGCGTCAGAAATATAACACATTGTCATTATCCGAACCTTCCGGCGTGATGATTTACAGTATTTTTTATTAAAAAATAGGGTTATCCAACGCTGAAGTATATGGATTAGAGAATCACCCGGCATTCTTGGACTAAATATGACATCCAACAAGCGTATGGCATAATTTGTGCTAACATTAGTGACGTACAGAAGTTTTGGTGCAGCCTAAGAAAAATATTAGACGGATACAACGGTATCGTTGATTTTGAATTTTGAAAAATAAAGGGACCGGTAAATGGCAACTGCAGAGGGTTTACTTAAAAAATTTTCCACATCAAAAACCCTGCCCCATATCGCCATTCGACTGACCAGGCTGATTGCCGACGATAACAGCACCATGCAGGATTTTGAAACAACGATTAAAATGGATCCAACCATGGTCTTGCGACTATTGCGCGTGGCAAACAGCCCTTATTTTGGACTGCGGCAGAAAGTCAACAGTATTTCCAGGGCGGTTGTTATCATCGGCATCAACAATTTGCGCAATATAACCGTGACGGATTCTTTGAAAAATATCTTCAAGGAAACACAACCCAATGCCGCTTTTTCAAGAAATCTGTTGTGGCTCCATTGCGCGGCGGTCGCTATTTGCAGCCAGATGATTATGGAACGAATTTTCGGCCAAAACGGTGAAGATGCATTTCTGTGCGGAATTCTTCATGACATCGGTATGATCGTTGAAGATCAGACCGCACATGATTTATTCATAAAAGCATGTGAATCCCATGGGGATAATTCTCCCTCGATCACCTTTTGTGAAAAAAAAATTATCGGCACGGATCACTGCGAGATCGGATATCTGTTGGCAAAGGACTGGCAACTCCCCGCTGAAATCTGTGAAGGGATTCAGCAACACCATCAAAATTTGGATCAAGTTTCTCCTTCAAGCATGACCGGGGTCATACAGATTGCGGAATATATCGTGTCCCGCTTGAATTATCCGGCCATTCCCGGAATAAAAGCCCTTCTTTCCAACTCCCTTGCCACTCAAATTCGTGACAATGTCAAAGAATATAAAGCACTCGTCAGAGATTTGCCGGATGAGATGTCAAAAGCAAAAGACCTTTACGCACCACACGAGGAATAAAATCAATGGACATCCCGGTAGATATTTTTACTGAATTTATAGATCATGAATCAGAACTGAAAGAATTTTTATCATTTCTGAAAGCGCAGATATCGGAAGGTCTGTTTCAATTGATCCCAAATTATGACACAACATCTATCCTGGGCGATACGTTCCATATCTCATCCGATATGCGCAATACGATTATGGATCGCGTTCAAAAAGAAAAAGGGATCCATCGGTTTGAAATAAGCAAAACCGATATTGTGCTTGCGACGTTTATCGATGAACTCAATGTGATGATGTTGTATGAATTTTCAAAAAAGTCTCCGTGTTCATGCACTGGTCCGGATAGCGCAACAATTGTCTCGCTGTATATCGAACTGTTCCTATCTCGAATGATGTTACGTCACGAACAGGAATTTTTGGATACACAGCAAAAACAATATGAACGTAAAATCAGTGTTCTCGAAAAGAAATACCAGGAGATCCTCGAAGATAATCATCGCGGATATCAGATCTTTCAAAAACAGCAGGAAAAGTATTCACAAACCCTAAAATCAGAGATTACAAGGCAAACCGCCCAGCTTCGCGATGCCAATGAAAGTCTGAAACAAGCACGTGAAAACGCAGAAAACGCCAATCTGGCCAAAAGCCAGTTTCTGGCCAACATGAGCCATGAAATTCGCACCCCGATGAACGGAATCATCGGCTTTACCGAAATGCTTCTCGATACCGATCTGAATCAAAATCAGCGTGACTTCGTGGAGACCATAAAAAGAAGCGGCGACAGCCTGTTATCATTGATCAACGACATTCTCGATTTTTCTAAAATAGAAGCCGGAGAACTCGATTTTGAAAAAACAGACTTCGATCCGGAGCTTATCGCATACGATGTTTGCGAACTAATGCTTCCGAAGCTTGAATCAAAACCTGTAGAAATCCTTTGCCGCATCGGAGAAAATCTCCCCCCCCTTATCAAAGGAGACCCATTACGATTTCAGCAGGTAATGATGAACCTGCTGGGCAATTCGGTTAAGTTTACCGAATCCGGTGAAATCGAACTTTATCTGTATGTTGAAGATGAATCAGACAACCGCGTAAAGATTCACACCGTAGTCAGGGATACGGGGATCGGCATTTCGGAAGATAAATTGTCCGCCATCTTTGCGCCGTTTAAGCAGGCCGACGGATCAACCACCAGAAAATACGGCGGTACCGGCTTAGGACTTTCAATATGCAAACAGATCTCAAACAAAATGGGAGGGGATGTATGGTCAGAAAGCCTGGCCGATTTTCTGTTGAATATCCAAAAAAATCAAACCCGGGAGGGGTGCAAATGTCTTGATATTTATCGACGGTCGTTGAGTGGCCGGCGATGTGTACCGCATTCCGGAACCATTTTTCATTTTACTGCATGGTTTGAAAAAATCCATGCACATTCAGCGGTGAAAACCACGCCGCCGGCCCTCGACAATCGAAGGATACTCGTGCTCGATGACAACCGGATGGGATTGAACATATTAACCGATCTACTGACTTCGGCCGGAATGTCCGTCACCGCTTCGGAAAGGGGTGACATGGTTTTGTCATTGCTTCAACAAGCATTGAAATACGATCGTCCCATAGAACTGTGTATCATCGACACGCAGATGCCGAAAATAAACGGATATGACATCGCTAAAAAGATCCGCAATTTCAAATCTCCTGAGCCCGAACACCAACATTCAATCCGAAATCTCCCGCTGATCGCACTATCGGATCTGTTGAATCATGATGAAAGAAAATATAAAGACGCCGGTTTTGACGACTTTATAAGCAAGCCGGTTCGAAAAGAAAAACTGTACCGGATGCTGGAAAATGCCTTAAACCCCCGCTATGTGGTTAATGGCGAGCAACAACCGAAAGATTTGAATATTCAAAACCACGGGAAAATACCATCCGCGGTAAAGACCGAAAATCATCGTATGTCGTATATTCTTCTTGCAGAGGATAATCCCATCAACCAAAAGCTGGCAAAGATGATGCTGGCAAAAGCAGGCTATCAAGTTGAGACAGCCAATACGGGCAAAGAAGCATTTGAAAAATATATCACCTCTTCCGGAAATTTCGACCTCATCCTAATGGATATGCAGATGCCGGAAATGGACGGCATAGAAGCCACTCGTCTCATACGGGATTGGGAAGAAAAAAATAAGAACCCGGTTCCCATTGTTGCATTGACGGCCAATGCCATACAAGGAGACAAAGAGAAATGTCTTGAAGGCGGTATGGATGATTATATTACAAAACCGATCAATAAAGATCTTTTTTTCGAAATTATCGAAAAGCAACTGGGCCGGGGATCGGGATTGATTATTGATGATATATGATTGATGATTGGGAAAAGACGCTGTGCTCTATCAAGGATTCACGATATAATCTTTGCCAATAGACACGTGCCTGAAGCAGGATTTATTTAACCTGACAAACCGACAATCATCAATCATCAATCCAAAGACGCATAATCGATATCAATAATTTTACCGTTGATATAATCCTTGGTCTTATATCTTGTAACTTGCTTTAACTTCCGAGTGATATTTCCCATTCGGTCAATTTGATCTTTGATCGCCTTGATATTGCGATAGAGCGGATCGCTTTTTTGAATATTCATCAGAATCAACTCGGAATTTCCTGAAATCGCCTGCATCGGTTGGGTCAACTCATGGCAAATCGCGCCGGTCATTTCAAAAATTACTTGAAGTTTTTCTCTTTCTATCAAAGCGTCCTGCAATTCGACCATACGGCGGCCCACATCGATTCTCGCTCGAAGTTCATCTTTATTGAACGGTTTTGCGATATAATCGTCGGCACCGGCGCTGAGACCTTCAACAATATCATTTTTATCATCGCGCGCCGTCAACAATACAATATACATCGGTGCGACGTTATCACGGCTTCGAAGCTCCCGACACAGTTCAACGCCGTTTTTCCCGGGCATCATCCAGTCCAGAATCATCAGTCTGGGGGGATCATTTCCCTGGAGTTTTTCCCATGCCTCATTCCCGTCCCGTGCCGAGATCACTTCATAATTCCATTTCACAAGAATGGCTTCTAAAATTCGGCGAGAGGTCGGATTATCTTCTGCGATTAAAATTTTCATAAGATGCTCGTGTCGAGATCAGCGAAACAGCCGACTCCTATTTCAATTGATAATAAATCGTTCTAAGGTACCTTCTTGACTCGAATATAGGACAAATGCCGGTCAAGGATTCCGTGGATCCGATGATGAGATAACCGTCCGGTTCCATGATCTGTGCGATCTTTTCAAACAGTTTTTTTCTGTCTTCAAGCTTGAAATAAATGGCGACGTTCCTGCAAAATACCACATCGACCTTCCCCATGCCGTTAAAAGGCTGTAATATATTGCGTTTGTCAAAGGCAACCATCGCCCTGATTTCATCGCAAATTCTCCAATTCCCGCCATTGGGAACGAAATATTTCTGCAGCATTTTTTGGGTCAGACCGCGTTCGATTTCAAATTTATTGTATCTTCCGTAGCTGGCTTGGGCTATTGCGGTATCTGAAATATCTGTACCGATCAACTTGATATTATATTTTTTTAAATTCGGCAACAGCTCCATTAATACCATGGCAATGCTGTAAACCTCCTGACCGGTAGAACATGCCGCGCTCCAAATTCGTATCGGTATCGGAAGAAGCCCCGAAGATTGTTCTGTTCTTCTATCGATTAAATCAGGCAATATTTTGTGTTGAAACACCTCAAACGGTTTGGCATCCCTGAAAAAAAGAGTCTCATTGGTTGAGATGGCATCGATAATTCTGTTTTCTATGGTTTTACTCGAATCTATTTTGGCTCTGCTGCACAACTCCCCGTAAGAAGAGCATTGATATTCCTTGACCAGCCCGTTAAGCCTCGTTTCTATAAGATACGCCTTGCTCTCGTCGAGTTCGATTCCTGATATGTTTAAAATATATTTCGAGATAATTTTTAAATCATCAGCCGTAACTTTTGTCATGGAGCGTTGTCTCATTCAGCTACTTTACTGTGCGACAGATTTCTCCGGCAATCATCTCCAACGGAGCAACAATATCGACGATACCGGCATTTATCGGTTTTTTCGGCATACCATAAACAACACATGTCTCTCCATTTTGAGCAATGATGGTCGATCCGCTCTTTTTCATCAATTCAAGGCCGCGAAAACCGTCAGAACCCATTCCGGTCATGATAACGCCGGTGGCGCGGCCGACATAATAATGGGCGATGGATTCAAAAAGATAATCTACGGAGGGCTTGCAATTGTTTTCCGGCGGATCATCGGTAATTCTGATTATCCGAGTTTTTCCAACCCCGGCTTGATCGATTTTCATCTGTTTGCCGCCCGGCGCGATAAACACAACGTTCGATGTTATGGCTTCGCCGTCTCTTGCTTCTCTGACCGTCAAAGCGCATTTTGCGTCCAGACTCTTTGCCAGTGATGCTGTGAACATCGGCGGCATGTGCTGGACAATCAGAACAGGGACCCCGATATCAGCCGGCAGTAGCGGCATCATCTGGGCTAAAGCTTTAGGGCCTCCGGTTGAGACACCAACGCCTACGATTTCCGATTTTTTTGTCAATCGTCCCGCAATGGTGGTCATTCGCTGAACGACGAGACTCGATAGGGATAAACGCGGTTTTTCCTTATTGCCGGCAACGGGGTCTATTTTCCCTTTAAGAAGATGCTTGATTTCATTTCGCCGCCTAAATGCCTTTAATATCGGAATAATGGTCCTTTTTATGCTTTCCGTATTTTCAGCCATTGTCCCGTTCTGGGGCTTGGGAATAAAATCAAACGCTCCCAACTCCAGCGCTCTCATGGTCATTTCACCGCCTTCATGAGTCAGCGTGCTGAGCATAACGGCACCGACCTCGAATTCTTTATCTTTTATATATTCAAGAACCTCGAGACCGTTCATTTCCGGCATCTCGATATCCAGTGTCAGAAGGTCCGGATTCAAAGAAGCAATCTTAGCAATTGCGGCTTTCCCATTATGAGCCGATCCCACCACTTCCACACCGGGAAGATCGGAAAGAACATCGCTGACGATTTTTCGATAAATAATGGTATCGTCTACGATCAATATTCTTATGGGGTTGTCAGGGGTCATGGATCACTCGTTGTCGGTAATTGACTGTTCTTTTGCCTTTTGAAAAATTCTATAAGCCATCTCAAAATTAAGATTTTGGTTCAAAATCTCCCGCCAGAATCGGCGGGACAAGAACGCGGCGCCGAGTTTTAACTCGCCCCGTCTGCTAACGGGATCCTCCAAAGGCGGATAAATCTTCGACACGCGTACTCAAGTATGTCGAGGACTTAAAACGAGGTTCCAACGCCGAGTTTGGGCCAAAAGATTATTTTGAGATAGCTTCTATCTATCGTCTTCCAACACCTTTTCCACATCCAGAATTCCAACCAATCGGTCCTCGGTCTTATATACTCCGGCGAAAAATTTTCCCTGGACACCGCAGATATTGGCCGGCGGTTTTTCGACTTTTCCCCATTCCGCCTGAACAACATCGTCAATTCGCTCCACCATCAATCCGATGTGTTCTTCATTTGAATTGACAATGACATTGCGTGTTTTATCGTTCAAATCGGTCGATTTAAGGCCGAGCTTTTTGCCGAGATCGATAACGGTGACGATTTCACCCCGCAAATTCAGAATGCCAAGCACGTATTCCGGAGCCTGTGGAACTTTTGTCATGTCGATAAGTTTGTTAATTTCCTGAACTTTCAATATATCCATGCCGCATAAAGCGTCCCCGACAAAAAAAGTTGCCAATTCCACCCTGTCCTTGTTAGTGTCAGTTTGAGACGATTGGTGCATTAAAAAACACCCCCTTATCCTGTTTTATGCACGAACGGTTAACCATCTATAAAAAGTATAAGTGCCTAAAGTTTGATGTGATCTAAAGTGCCTAAAGTTAAGGAAGCGCCTGGGCTGGTTTTAAATATAGTTGGCGAAAACACTCCTTAAGCTTTAGCTCATTATAGTCGCTTGTAACTTTACAACTAAATTCTAAACTTCCCGACCATTTCATTCAACTTTGTGCCCATTTTAGTGAGCTCTTCCGCACTGAGATTCACCTGGGCACTGCTGTTGGACATTTCAGCAGCCGATTGATTGACATCGGAGATTTCTTTTGCGATTTCTTCGGCCACATTTGAACTCTGCGCGACATTTTCACTCACCTCCTGAATACCCTGGGAAGCCTGAGCGACATTTCCGGCAATTTCTTTGGTGGTAACGGACTGTTGCTCCACCGCCGTAGCGATGGTAGTTACAATTTCATTGACATCATTGATGATCTTTGAAATCTGGTTGATCTCAGATACCGTCCCGTCCGTTGATCCTTGAATGGCAGCGATTTTCTCTTTAATTTCCATCGTGGCTTCGGCGGTCTGCTTGGCAAGATCTTTAATCTCGTTGGCCACAACGGCAAACCCTTTTCCGGCCTCACCGGCCCGTGCCGCTTCGATGGTCGCGTTTAATGCCAGCAAATTGACCTGTTCTGAAATCTCGGTGATGGTTTCAACCACCTTCCCGATTTCCCTGGCGGCATTGCCCAACTCATCGACCTTTTCCGACGCGCTCTTTGTCTGAACCACCGCATCGGATGTGATGTTGCTGGCATTATCGGAATTTTGTGCGATTTCAGAGATGGTGGAGGTCATCTCTTCCGCCGCTGATGCTACCATAGTGATATTCGTTGCGGCTTCTTCCATCGCCGACGCCACAGAATGCATATTGGAGCTCATCTCTTCCGATGCTGAAGCGACGGTGTTCGACTTTCCGGCCATCTCCTCGGCGCCTCCCGACATCTGTGCGGAAAGACTTGACAGATCAGCAGAAGAATTGTTGAGCAATTGACTGTCTGTCGCAATATCCTTGATAATATTGCCCACCCTTGTTACGAACGTGTTGATCCAGGCCGCCATTTTATCGAGCTCATCTCGAAGCACTGATTGTGCTACAGGGCACTGAACGCAGGATTTGAATTCTCCTGAAGTGAGGCAGCGGCATTGGATCTTTCCCGGCGCATTTGAGCCAACCTCTTGAAAACAAGTCGTTTTTTTCCCAAAAGCCGGACAATCGGTATGCCGGCATTTTCGAAAAGCAGAACAATCTACTTTTTGCATAGGTATGCGCTGCGTCAAATCTCCCTTGAGTACCATCTGCCTGACAGTGTCATAAGATTTTTTGATCGGCTTGTTTACCAAAACTTCCAACAAAAAGTAAAAAAGTCCTGTGAATATCAACAAAAAGGCTATACCGATGGCAATATTTCTAAATGATGTCCCTTGCTGATAGTTGATGGCCGTAAATGTCGCTACGATTGAGACGATCATAATAACCACGGCGACTAATAATTTTGTTTTCGTCGTCTGAATCTTAAGCATCTTCTTTCTCCTTGTTTGATGTCCATCCTTTGCCTGCCCGAATATTTCATGGTAATTTTAAGGATACTTTTTTTATTCGGAACGATCTCTTCGCAAACGTGAAATAATTTTGATAATGACTACACTCTGAATTTTCCGACCATCTCGTTCAATTTTTTGGCAAGGCCGTCAAGTTCTTCAGCGCTCATGGCCACCTGGTCGCTGCTCCTTGACATTTCATCGGCCGATCGGCTGACTCCGTTGATGTCGTTTGCGATCTCTCCGGCTGCGGTAGAACTCAATGCGACATTTTCATTCATCGTTTGTATCCCTTGAGCCGCCTGGGCAACATTACCGGCTATATCTCTGGTGGTGGCGGACTGTTCTTCTACGGCAGTGGCGATGCTGGAAACAATCTCGTTGACGTCATCGATAATTTTTGAAATCTGATCGATTTCCGTCACCGTTGCTTCGGTGGCTCCCTGAATAGCGCCGATTTTTCCTTTGATCTCCTGCGTTGCCTCCGCAGTCTGTTTGGCAAGATCTTTGATTTCATTGGCCACAACGGCGAACCCTTTGCCGGCCTCGCCGGCCCGTGCCGCTTCAATAGTGGCGTTTAGCGCCAGCAGGTTGACTTGTTCGGAAATCTCGGTAATGGTCTCGACGACTTTGCCGATTTCATTGGCCGCGCTGCCGAGTTCGTCAACCTTGCTAGAAGCACTTTGCGTTTGAGCCACTGCGCCCCCGGTAATGTTGCTCGCCTTTTCGGAATTTTGCGCGATCTCGTTAATGGTAGCGGTCATTTCTTCCGCGGCGTTTGCTACCATGTTGACGCTGTCCGCAGCCTCTTCCATGTTCGATGCAACCGAATTCATATTCGTACTCATCTTTTCAGCAGCCGAAGCAGCAGTATTCGATTTTCCGGACATGCTGCCGGCACCTTCCGACATCTTCCCGGAAAGCCCTGAAAGTTTTTCGGAAGATGAGCCCAGTAGATTCGCATTTTCTGCAATGGCGTTAATAATTCCCTGTAGTTTTTCCATGAAAACATTGAACCATTTTGAGAGTTCACCGACTTCATCTTCGCTTTTGATATCAAGCCGTTTGGTAAGATCGCCTTCACCCTTGGCGATATCTTTGACAATCTCTATCGTGTTATTAATCGGCCTGCTCACAATGCGGGATAAAGATACATAGATGGCCGAGCAGAGTATAATGACGCCGATAAAACCCAAACAAACGAGTATGGCGACAATGGATTTCATGGCCCGGCTTTCGGCATTTTTCGTATTGGCGATCATCTTTTCAGTTCGTGTTGAAACTTTCTTCATCTCTGATGCAACGCTCGAAAAATCAAGACCCACTTCAACCGATCCCACAATATCTTTTTCAAATCTTATCGGGCGGTGAATCATTTTAGCATCCTTGGATTCAGGAAATTTTTTAGTCAATGCTTTTTTGTCTTTATCGTAAAAAGTAACAAAACGGATATCGGGATCTTTTGCCCCGTTCTCGGCGGTTTTCTGGAGCGTATCAAAATCATACCCCACGATCAGGCTGGATGCATTTTGAGCCATTAAATTAGCGATGGACTCTCCTTTTCGAGTGATCGAGTTGTCAAGCATCTGTTTTTCATTTGTTTTTTCACTTTCCAGCAGATCGATAAAACTTTTCACTTCTTTGGATTGAGAACTTTTCACGGCGGTAATAACGGCAATTGTCAGTCCCGCCATCAAAATAACTGTCAGTGCTGAAACAATGGATATAAATTTGGTCGTTATGCTTGTTCTTTTCATGCTCAGTCTCCAAAAATACCGTATTTTATCGTTTTCAAGCATTCCGCCACAGGCGCATAATCGAGCGGCTTAGTCCATCCGACAATTTTGGCTGTTTTTGCGGCCGTTGAATTTTCAGGCATTTTTATCAGGGCGTCCGCCACCTTCTGGGCGAGTCCGGCCGGCGTATTTTTATTGGCAGCCATGGGCCATTCCGGATAAAGACGCGTGCTGTGAACAAAAGGGAAATCATCTTTAATCTGGTGGATGATCCTGAAGTCACTTATTTTGATCTTGCCTTCTTCCTGCATCCGTTCCAGCGTATCGGAACGAACAGTACCCACATCAGCGGTTCCGTTTTGAACCGCCAGAACGACATTGTCGTGTTTTTTCCCTTCCAGGATCGCAGCAAAATCGGTTTTTGGATGGATCCCATTACTTACCAAAAGACGCCACACCATGTTCCCCCCGCCAAACGATGAATACTTTACGCACATGAATTTCTTTCCTTTAACCTGCGAAAGTTCTTTGATATCGCTGTCTTTGCGAACAAAAAGAACGCCGCCGAACTGTTTTAACGCTTTTCCTCCCCTTGAATTGATCATCGTTGCAATAGCGTATACACCGTATTTTTTGTTCATGGTGACGTAAAATGCCGGGTTTGCGAGCAAAAAATCGATTTTACCCGATTTCATAGCCGGTTCGACTGCCGTAAATTTGAGCGGTATGATGTTAAATTTCTCTCCAAGTTTTTCATTCAGGTATGCTCCGGTCGCCCCCCATTTTTTCATGCACATGGGAGCGCCTCTTTTGGCAAGAACGCCGATTTTATAGCCGGCATGTGCCGGCGCTGAAAAAACAATGACAAAAAGCAATGATACCCAAATAACCCCAAACCTTTTTTTGATGATAGTTCTCATTAATTCATTCCTCCCAACTGTACTTCTTATAGCGATTTGACATACGCCGTAAAAAAAGCCTGTTGAACAACTGACATGGTTCCGAAACTGATCGGATCAGGAATTTGCCTGAAGATAACTGTGGACGCTTCGCATAAGTTTTTCCCTGTCCATCTTGATCTGGTAATCGTCAATGCCGACGGCGCCACCTCTGGCAATATCTTCTTCACCGGCCATGGTGGTCAATGCTATAATCGGCATCCGGGAAAACCGGGGATCGTTTCTGATTTTTTCGGAAAGTTCGTAGCCGTCAAGATTCGGCATTTCAATATCCGTTACGATAAGAGATATTTCATCGGAATGCTTCTGAAGCAGGTCCCATGCCTCAATGCCGTCTTCGGCGCCGATGACCGAGTATCCTTCTTCTTCCAAAAAACTTTTGACCTGGTTTCTAAAAAAGTTGGAATCTTCTGCATAAAGGATGCTGGCGGCTTTTCCTCCGATATTACGAATCGTGTCCCTTTCCGGAAACCACTCCGGATTCAGGCTGTGGACCAAACCATAGATATCCACGAGCAATGTCGTATGGTTGCCGATAATCGTTGATCCCAGAATACCTTCCTGTTTCAAAGTTTCGCCATCCACTTCCACAGAGATTTCTTTGGCATCGACCGGCCCCACCGCCATGATGCCGACTTCTTTATCGGCGATGTTGACGACGATCACCAAAAGATTCTCTTTTTGAGCCAAGGGCTTCACTCGGGCCACCTGATCTATGGAAAATAACGCCAGGCTTCCGCCGCGATATTTCATAACCTTTTTCCCGCCGACCTCCTCGATATCGCTTTCTTTTATTTTTTCGATGCGTTCGACGTGATTTATCGGAATGGCAAACTGCTCGTCTTCGGAACTTCTAAAGAGTAGTATGGAATGCCTGTCTTTAGCTGATTTTTCCGCTTCCTCATGTGCCACGGCCACCTCGGCCGCTCTCGTGCTGCTTTCCACGGAAGTCAAACCCGCCATATGGGATAGATTCCCGACATCAAGGATTAATGCAACCCTTCCGTCACCCATAATGGTCGCCCCTGCATATTCCTTGCACTTCTTGAGATGGCGTCCCAGTGGTTTAACGACGATTTCTTCCGAATCGTTCAATTCATCGACCACGAGGCCGTATTTCATCGCGCCTGTAAAAACAACGACGATATTCAGCGCACTTGTCGCATGGTAACGTCTGTCCATGGGATTTCGCTCGATTTTTGTCGAGAGAAGTTCAGGGTCTTTCTTTGTTTCGGATTCAAATGAATTATCTTCTGTGAAATACGGGCTTTTTTTGGATCTTCGATCAGAAATTTTTTGCCGGCGCTCTGTCCGCGCGATGCCGTCATTTGGATGAATATACGTCGCTTCCGTCCCGATCACGTCGGTCAGTTTTATCAGAGGCAAAAGATTACCGCGCAGCCTTACGACTTCGGCATCCCCAACGATTTCCACACGGTCTTTTACCTGATTGGCCGGAATTCTTAAAAGCTCTTCCAGATTGACCTGCGGAATGGCATATCGTTCGCCGCCGGCGACAATAATCTGGCTGGGAATGATAGCCAACGTCAGCGGCAGTTTTATCCGGATCGTCGTTCCTTCGCCAAGCACGGAATCAATATCGATGACGCCCCCCAGCCTGTCCAGATTGGTCTTGACCACATCCATACCAACACCCCGTCCGGACAAATCGGTCACTGTTTCAGCCGTTGAAAAACCGGGCATAAAAATGAGGTTTATTTTTTCCTTTCCGGACATAATTCTGACCTGATCTTCGGTGATTAATTTCTTGGCCACCGCAGTCGCTGCCAGTTTTTTACCATCCAGGCCTTTTCCATCGTCGGAAATTTCAATATTGACCTGTCCCGCTTCATGATAGGCCTTCAAGATAATTTTTCCAGTAGGGTTTTTCCCGATTCTTTCCCGATCTTCAGGAAGCTCAATCCCGTGATCCACTGAATTTCTCACCAGATGCGTCAAAGGATCTCCGATGGCTTCTATGATGGTTTTATCCAACTCGACTTCTTTACCGTTTAGAGACAAATCCACTTTCTTGCCTAAATTTTTCGCCAGATCACGAACGACTCGGGGAAATTTGTTGAATACAATCCCGATGTTCTGCATCCGTGTCAGCATGATGGCTTCCTGGAGTTCAGATGTTATCAAATCTATTCTCTGCCCCGAGGTTTCTGCAGCCCTCGGATCTCCGGAGGATATGGCCTGGAGAAGCTGATTTCTGCTTAAAACCAGTTCCCCGGCCAAATTCATGAGCGTGTCCAGAAGGCTTACATTGACCCTTAAGCTGGTATCGGAAGATCCCTTGAGCACCTTTGTATCTTCGGTATCCAATTTCGCAGGGTTCTCTTTTTCATTGTCTTCGTCAATTGAATAATTTATGTCGGTGGTTTTCCGGTTATCTGTTTCCGATATCAAAGCATCATGGTTGTCGACCGTATCTTTAGGCTGAAATTCATGTGCTGCGACATCCGCAGCAGGATCGGAATGTTCTCTGATGGATTTGACCCGAAAATCATCGGTCAGCTCAAAAATCTGTTCTTCATCGAGCTCAAAAAGCAAATTGACATCCGTTGGGCCCAAAATGCTTGCGAATAGCATGCCGAGTGGGAATCTGTCCGGAAGTTTTTCTTCACGAAGGGGACCTAAGGCCTCCATAGCGATCTGTTTTTTTAGAATCATCCCGGTTGACTCAACTTCACGAACAAAATCCAAGACGTTTTTATTTTTATTATGGACATCATGAATCAGATCGATTCGGACCAGATAGATATTTTTCCCACCGCTTCTTCCTTTTGAAATCACATCTTCCGTGGTTTCAAAACCGCCTGTTTGATCGGGGAATGAGATAAAAATGGGATTTGAGGAACCATCGTTATTCCCGGCAAACATTTTTTCCTCTGCTTCCAGTTGGACGGGCATTCCATTTGAAATCGATACCAGCGCTTCAATGTGCTGCGATATATCGATATCGTTGCTTTGGGTGATATCATTTATGAGTTCGACCAGCTTATCCGAGGCCAATAAGAGGATGTTGATAATTTCGGGGTTCGGAACCATTTCACGGCTCCGAATTTTTCCTAGAATATTTTCCATTTCATGGGTAAGGTTTTTGATGTTGGAAAGTCCCATGAAGCCTGCCCCACCTTTTATGGAATGCGCAGCTCGGTAGACTTTGTTCACCAAATTTTCATCAATATCTGCGCCGCTGGCTTCAATGGACAGAAAGTCATTTTGAATATCTGCCAGATGCTCCAGGGACTCATCGACAAATATTTGCAAGGTTTCATCAAACTGAATGCTCATCTAAAACCCTCCTGATTGAGAAATACTGCTGAATCTATGTGAAGCTTCTACTTTATCTTATTGATATTTCTTAGTGCATTAACCGCTGCTTTTCTTTTTTTTTCGGAAGTCAGGAATGGTGGGATATTGCCTTTAAGCGACGCCCATAAATTCATATTCTTATACCCTGATCGATGCAGAAATCGATTCGTCGTTTTTGCTTGTCCGTTATTCCTGCATTTTTTTGGCAAAATGCTCATTTAACCCCAACGTATCGAAAATCTTATCAATCTCATCCGGAACATTTTTCAGCATCATCTTTGTTCCGGCATTACACAAGGTATTGTGAGCGGCGGCAATAACGCTGAGTCCTACAGGATCTATGGATTTTACGTTTTTAAAGTCCAGTGTTAGCTCGTAAACGCCTTGATCTATGGTTTTAAAAAGCTTTTTGTTCAAAGTATCCGCTTTTTCTGCAATGATATCTCTGCCCGGCCGTATAATTTTCTTTTCCGGTTTCTTGGTTTTCTTTCTCATTCTTCTTCCCCATTTACCAACGCATTAAATGATTTTGACTGGACAAGGATACCAAAGGCATCATTCCAATATCAGCGATTTCAAAATGTATGCCATCCGGTTTAAAACTTTGTGTAAAAACGAGATGGAGACCATGAAACATAGCAGCGCAAAAACTTGCATCGTTTTAGTCAAAAACGATAAATCTCATTGATTTCAGGAGGTTTATACGCATCCATCCGCATATCTGTTGTTTATCATCTTAAATCTATGGTCTTAGAATTGTAAAAATATTCAGAGATAGCATTCGAAAAGATACCGCAAGAAATATGATCGGATTTATTTCGGCTCGTCAGTTCTTTGACGTTATTCGATGATTTTTTGACGAATATCACAGCGATGACATCCCAAATCACAATGCTCAAATTACATCATGGTTGGTTCAGTGTTGTTGAATGTCAAAATCAACTCCGACTCGTTCTGATTAACGATACGAGGTCCCGTTGCTCGGGTGTAATTTATTGACATATTGTCCACAGTCGGATAATTATCATCTACATGAAGTATGACAGATAAGCCCTTTTGATGATACAAACGCGGAAGACTCACCTATGAAATTGTCGGGCATTCAACATTTTTTCATATCCAAAATCCATCGGCTGCTGCGAAAACCGACTGGTGATTACAGCAAACTCATGGGTCAGGTATTGATGAAAAGAGGGATTATTTCCGATGTACAACTGCAAAGTGCCCTTAAAGTACAAAAAGAAAAACTCTATACGTTGGGTAAAGCGGTTCGCCTGGGGCAAATTATCGTAGAGCTGGGTTACGCTCGAGAAAACGAATTGGTTAACGCAGTCAATAATGAATATCAGATTTCCGTTAAAACACTTTCCGACGACATCCGTGGGTTGGTTAAAAAGAAGCGCGAGAGTTTTGCCGAAGGTCTTCCAACACCCCGTATTCCCATCTGGCTCCAATTTTTTACAGCTTCGATGGTGATTATTATCACCACTGTCTCTGTCATGAGTTTTTTCATTTTAAGGCAGCAAAGAGAAAGACTTTACAATCAGACACTGCAAATCGGCAAGATCAGCCTGAATTATTTCAGCAGCAACGCCGCCATTCCACTGCTCGAAGACAATGTTTTAAGGCTGAATACGCTAATAAAAGACGCTGCAAATGTTAAAGGACTCCTTTATGCGATCATCGTCGATCACAACCAGATAATAAAAGCACATACGAACGTCAATAAAATCGGAAAAAAATTTGAGAAATTTTCGAATATTACCGATAAAAAAAAAGAAGGGGACGTCTCGTACTTTAACTACGATTTGCCGTCGGGAAAGCATGTATTAAATTTAACCCGTCCCATTGTTTTTAAAAACAAGGAACTGGGTGAAGTTCATGTTGGGATTTCCATCGATTTTATTGAAAAATTAATCCATAAAGCACGGCTGACAATTATCGTCATCACTTTTTTCATTATCATTTTCGGCAGCGTCGTCGCAGTCTGGCTCGGGTTCCATTTTTCCCGTCCCATATCCAACCTGGTCCAAGCAACCAGAGAAATCGGGGCCGGAAATTATCAGCATAAAATTATATTAGCAAGGAACGACGAACTTGGCAGCTTATCTACAGCCTTCAATCGCATGGGTGATGAACTGTGGAAAAATTCACTCATGCAAAAATCTTTCGGCAAGTATATCGGCCCCGAAGTTCTTGAAATGATCTTGGCCGATCCCGAAAGTATCTGGCTGAAAGGGCACAGAAGTGAAGCTACTGTTATTTTTGCAGATATCAGAGGATTCTCAACTTATTCCGAGGTAAAAGAACCTGAAGAAATTGTCGAAAAGTTGAACCAGTACTTTGAAATCGCAACCTTGGCGATAAAAAATCATGGTGGATATGTCGATAAGTTTATCGGTGATGCGGTCTTAGGGGTTTTCGGTGTTCCGGTCTACCATGAAAATCATGCCGCAAGGGCGGTAAAAGCTGCAACAGATATGCAAAAAGCATTTCTAACAAGACAAGAAAATGAAAACGATCTCCTTCAATCCGTGGGGATCGGAATCAACTCAGGGGTCGTCGTATCCGGTAATATCGGGTCACAGGATAGAATGGAATATACGGTTATCGGCGGTTGCGTAAACTTGGCGGCACATCTGTACCGGCTCGCAGGCCCCGGTGAAATCATCATTAGCAAAAGTGTATATGATCAAATAAAGGACATGCTCGAAGTCAATCCTCTCCCTGTGCAATACATCAAAGGCAAATCAGAACCTGTGGAAACGTTTCGTTTGCTTCGCATAAGGGAGAATCGTCATGGTTGAGCCGGCCCACCGGAAACAAATCATAGTTTTGATACTCTTTTTGCCGGGCCTTTTATTCTTTGCAAGCTGCGGCTTTTACCGATCGATTTCTCCCAAAAATTTTCACGCGCGGGTTTATGATGATTTTGTTCTTGTGAAGACAACCGCCGGAGATACGCTCTCATCCCTTTCCGGCAAATACTTCAACAACCCGAATAAAGGCTGGCTGATTGCGGAATTCAACCATGTTACGAGGGTTATTCCGGGGCAAAAACTGATTGTTCCATTATCCCCTTTTAACAAAGGCGGCTTGAAGAAGTATGGTTATCAAACGGTTCCGATATTGGTCTATCAGAATTTTTCAAAAAACAGGGCAGAAAAAATGACCCTGACCGAAAATGACTTCGACGCCCAGATGAAATACCTGGAACAAAACGGTTATCATGTCATTTCCCTGGACCGCTTGATGGATTTTCTGGATTACAAGTCGCCGCTGCCTGAAAAATCGATCGTCATAACATTTGACGATGCATGGCGTTCCGCTTATGATATTGCCGTCCCGATATTGAAAAAATACGGCTTTACGGCAACCTTTTTTATCTATACGGATTTTATCGGTGGCGGCAAAGCATTGTCCTGGAAAAATATCAAAGAACTTTCCAAAGCCGGGTTTGATATACAATGCCAGACAAAGACGCATCGCAATCTTTCAACCCTCAAAAAGAACGAATCCATTAAAGAATACTTCAGATCCCTTGAAATGGAGATCTCCTATCCCAAAAAACTGTTTAAAAAGATGTTGAATACAGATTGTCGATATCTGGCGTACCCCTATGGAGAAACCAATAATCTTGTCATTGCCGTTTTAAAAAAATACGGCTATCGGGGAGCATTTACCATTGGAGGAAAACCGAATCCCTTTTTTATAGACAAATATAAAATCAACCGTTCCGTCATATACGGGGATTATGACATGGAGCAGTTCAAACGTTCCGCATCTGTTTTTCAGAAATTCGATAAAATGCCTAAACAGGCCTCCAAAGCTGTCATTGAAAACCACATGATGTTTAAGACCGTTTATTTTCTGAAAAAGGCAAGGACATATGAAAATGTCGATAAATTGCAGCGAGCGCTGTTTTATTTAAAAATAGCAAGCACATTGAGTCCAAAAGACAAAGAGATTGCCGGAAAATTATCTCGTTTGAAATCAACCATTAATATCAAATCCAATGCGTCTTTCAAAAAAGGAAAAGAATTTTACATGCAAAACAGATTCGAAGACGCAAGGAATCAATTTTTAACCGCATTAAGATACGATCCCGATTTTAAACCGGCTCTTGATTATCTGAAAAACAGACTTATTCCCAAAGCATATATCTCTTACATTCCCGGAAAAGACGATTCTCTAAAAAAAATTTCCAAAAAATTCTACAAAAATCCTGATCTTGATTTTTTAATCGCCTATTTCAATAATCTTGGGACCGAATGGAAACCCGAGTCGGGAAAGACGCTTAAGCTTCCGATTCTGCCCTGGGAAGTCAACCCCCAAAAAATAGATATCCATCAAGAAATTATTTCGACAAAACAGCTGCTCAAGGAAAAAAAATACCAGGCGGCGATCGATGTTTCAGATAAAATTTTGAAAATTGATCATCTAAACAAGGCGGCCATTGATTCAAAAAATAAAGCCTACTACCACATTGCAATGGAAATGATGCGAGATAAAAAATATTTTGAAGCCATCGATACGCTCAAAAAAATCTCGCCCGGCTATAAAGGCGTTGATGAAGCGGTTCAACATGCCATCCAAAAAGAGCTGCTGATCGCTGAAAGGCTTTTGAAAAAGAAGAAATACACCGCATCCATTGATCTTTCAGAAAAAATTTTGCGCTATGACAGATCCAATAAAACAGCCCAAAAAATTATCAGCGCCGCCCATTGCCGCCGGGTAAATGCACTGCTCATCGGCAAGAAATATGCCGAGGCATTAACAGCATTGAACAAAGCAGAGCCGTCAGATATTTGTACAAAAAAAATGAGGGTTGCCCTTAACCTGGCGTTAAAAAAAGAAGCAGAATTGCATTACATTCGAGGCGTCAAACATTTTCTGAACGAAGAACTCCAAGGTGCCATCCGTGAGTGGGAAATAACGCTGAAACTCGATCCAACGCATGACAAGGCAAAAAAGAATATCAAAAACGCCAGGAATCTGTTGGAAAAACTCAAAAAGGTCAAGTGAATTCCAGGTACCTTTTTAACT
>CAZQAF010000055.1:19918-23700 GCA_964591175.1 uncultured Desulfobacteraceae bacterium
ATAGCCTTCCGTTTAGACACCATATTATTATAGCATGCATAATCTTTTCAATCGTATGAATGAATAAAAAGAAAAAAGCCATTTGGGGATGGGCCATGTATGACTGGGCAAATTCCGCCTTTGCCACAACGGTGATGGCAGGATTTTTCCCTGTCTTTTTTAAAGAGTACTGGAGTTACGGCGTCAATGTCAATATGAGCACCGCCCGTCTCGGATTCGGAAACGCCGCCGCCGGGTTATTGGTTGCCGTTATGGCGCCGGTGCTGGGCGCAGTGGCTGACAGTGGTTCGGTTAGAAAGAAATTTCTCATTTTTTTCGCCTATCTCGGCGTTTTAATGACAGCCGCACTGTTTGTTATCCAAAAAGGGAACTGGGGATGGGCGATCTTTATCTATGTTATGGGGATCATCGGTTTTTCCGGCGCCAACATATTTTATGACTCGCTTCTGCCGAGTGTCGCGGATGAAAATGAGATCGATTATGTATCCGGCCTTGGATATTCCATGGGGTATCTTGGCGGCGGTCTTTTATTCCTGACAAATGTCCTGATGACCCTCATGCCGGAAAAATTCGGATTGCCCGACGCGGGAACGGCTGTACGATATGCCTTTGTTACCGTGGCCCTGTGGTGGGGCTTGTTTACTCTTTTCACGATCGTCTGGATGCCGGAAGCCCAAACAGCGGCAGCCCCGGCCAAAGGTGCCGGCTTCATCATCAACGGATTCAAACAGTATATCGGAACGTTCAAAAAGATCCGCGGTTTGAAAACCGTCTTTCTTTTCTTGATCGCGTACTGGCTTTACATTGACGGGGTGGACACCATTATCCGGATGGCGGTCGATTACGGCATGTCCATAGGATTTGGTTCGAATGATTTGATCATTGCCCTTTTGATCACACAATTTGTCGGCTTTCCATGCGCCCTGTTATTCGGAAAACTCGGTCAAATATGGCGCCCGCGAAAATTGATCTACATCGCCATCGGCATTTATGTGTTCGTTACCATATTGGGAACGATGATGACCCATCCCCATGAATTCTACATCTTAGCCGTTCTTATCGGCATGGTACAGGGCGGCATTCAAGCCCTGAGTCGATCTTTTTATTCGCGACTGATTCCAAAAAACCGGACCGCGGAATTTTATGGATTCTACAATATGCTGGGAAAATTCGCGACGATCCTGGGACCGGTCCTGATCGGTTTTACCGGGCTTGCGGTTAGGCACATGTTAATGCCACTTTCCCCCACACCCGATCAGATGGTTCACGTCAGCCGGCTGGCGTCCAGATGGGGAATCGCATCTATTGTTCTCCTGTTTGTCGCCGGAGCGGTTCTTTTGTTTTTTGTCGATGAAGAAAAAGGGAAACAGGAAGCGATGTTGCTGGGGAACTAAGGCCTGCGGCCGTTGGAGGTTTGAGGATCGCTTCGCTATAGGTTGGAGGCAAGGACGAAGGAAGACGGGAACGCTGAACACCCGATTTTAAGCGTTTCTAACGATTTAAAATTGCATCATATATGCCCTGAAGTTTAACAGCGTGGTTTGTAAAGATCCATTCCACCCCCCTGTTCAGTTCCCGGAGCAGGCAGTTTCGAGAACAGATGTACCCGGTACCCACGCCCTGTTTTTGCATATGATGTTTTTTTAAAAGCGCATCGGTGATCAGAACATAATGGCCTGCGATCCCACCGTAGTTGTTTTTTATCGCGGTGTCGCTCAATTGTTTAACATTGAGTCCTGCGCTTGGGACAAAGGTCGATGACGGTACAAAATCGATCAACTCGAACATCTCCGGCCGAAGAGAAATAAAATGAAAATTGTCCTGAGGGACCAGGCCGCGAAAAAGATCTTTCAGTACATTATTTTGATGCGCCGGCTCCGGATATGTCTCTTTTTTTATTTCAACCATCAGATGCATTGTTTTACCATATTTTTGAATGACTTCGGAAAGTGTGGGAATCAAACGGCAGTGCATGTTCAATTCGGTCAACGTCACTCGATTGATGTTGATATCCGATCCAAATACTCGATTGAGGACGGCATCATGAAAAACAACCGGCATCAGATCCTTGGTCCACCGGATGTCAAGTTCTATTCCCCAAACACCGGCTTCATGGACCCGATCAAATGCAGCCATGGTATTTTCAAAAATTGATTTGTTGTCATGTTCTCCGCGGTGCGAAATGATTTTGCACGCTTTGAGCCTTTTTGTATCCGGAACAGGCTGCGGTATTTTTTCATAAACAAAATCGAAAAGTTGGAGAATCCGTTTTTCCAGCCAAATATTGATGTTCATGGAAAAAACCTATGGTTCGTTTGGATCGTCCCGGTGAAATTCGCTTCGCTCGTTTTCTTCG
Source organism: uncultured Desulfobacteraceae bacterium (assembly GCA_964591175.1). Taxonomy (GTDB): domain Bacteria; phylum Desulfobacterota; class Desulfobacteria; order Desulfobacterales; family UBA11574; genus UBA11574. Next base: position 22,275 of record CAZQAF010000055.1, read on the forward strand.
AAAAATTTCACGGGATAAATTCAGTTCGTTTAGATCGTTATGACCGTTGAGATCGTTGAACCATCCCAACGATCCTAACCATCCTAACCAAATGATATCTTGCATCCATATGACCAAACAGTTTAAGGTCATAATAAGGTCAATTTATCCTATATAAAACGTTTTTCACGATTTCAGCAATAGAGGATTGAGATATGATTACATTTGAGTCCGTTCAGAAAGCCGCAAAGATACTCGATGATAAGATCATCCGAACACCGCTGATCCATTCGCCCTCGTTGAGCCGGATGTTTGGCGGGGAAATCTATTTAAAGCTGGAAAATTTACAAAAAACAGGATCTTTTAAAATCAGGGGCGCGACATACGGTATATTGACCAACAAACATAAAATAGGTCCCGGCGGTGTGGTGACGGCGTCTGCAGGAAATCACGCCCAGGGAGTCGCACTGGCTGCCCGGTTGGCCGGGATCCCGGCAACCATCGTGATGCCCGAATGGGCCTCCATCAGTAAGCAGGAAGGAACACGGGAATATGGCGGCGAAGTCATCATTGAAGGAAAGAGTCTGGGAGAATCTCTGAACAAAGCGAAAGAATTGGCCCGCAAAGACAAAACCTTTATCCATCCTTTTGAAGATATGGATATCATTACGGGACAGGGAACCATTGCCCTTGAAATCATGGAAGATCTTGAAGATTTCAATATGATTCTCGTCCCTATCGGCGGCGGAGGAATCATTTCGGGCATTGCGGCAACCATAAAATCGATTCGCCCGAACGTAAAGGTTATCGGCGTCCAATCCGCCGCGTGCCCGTCGGCCTATGAATCCTATCACAACGGAAAAATCACAACGGTCTTATCAGAGTACTCCATCGCCGACGGCATCAACGTCAAACAGGTGGGCGTGCCGAACTTCGATATTATCCGAAAGCATGTGGATGATGTGGTTTTGGTCGACGAAGATCAGATCGCAGCAGCAATCCTTTTGCTTTTGGAACGAAAGAAGATTCTTGCCGAAGGCGCCGGAGCGGTTTCTCTGGCGGCCCTATTAAACGGCTCGGTGACGATTCCGGAAAAAAGCCGCGTTGTTTTGGTCATCAGCGGCGGCAATGTAGACAGCTCATTGCTGGGTCGCATATTAAATCAGGGTCTGGTGAAACATGGCCGGATCATGCAGCTAAGGGTGCGCCTGCCCGATACCCCCGGTTCTCTGGCACAACTGCTCATTTTGATATCCGGCCTCAAGGCCAATGTCCTGCATATCTTTCATGATCGAAATGCCAGAAATTTGCCCATTTACGTCACGCGGGTCGACCTGGACATTGAAACTCGCGGTCCCGGACACATTGAAGACATCATCCGAAATTTAAAGGCATCAGGGTATGATTTGGAATTGAGATGAAGCTATAAAAAGAGTTCAGGGGTTCA